>JBDTNI010000095.1:0-7155 GCA_039933815.1 Betaproteobacteria bacterium | reverse complement strand
CGTGAGCGGCGGGCGCGCGTCGGTGCCGAGGGCCGCGACCGTTTCCGCAGTGAGCCTTCCCGTCGCGCGCAGTCCAGAGGCTTCCTGGAATGCTGCCACTGCCTTGCGCATGTTGCCGCCGTAGTTGCCGTCGATCTCGCCGGGCGAGAAGCCGGCGCGGTCGAGGAACACCTGCGAGCGGAGGACCGATGGCGTACGCACGCAACCCGCCGCGACCGGGTCGTTGATGGATGCGACATCGAAGGTCGCGCAGCGTTTCCCTGCGGCGACGGCATCGACGTTTGCGACCGTGAGGGCGAATGACAGCGTCGCTACGGCGAGGGCGCGAGCGCGTTCAAGACAGTTCGGTTTTGGCATGCCGTAACCTAGGGCACGCGCGTCGCGGCTGCTGTCGGTGCCCGTCCGAAAACCGCGTCGGTGCATAGGGGCCACGAACGTCGCGCCGCGCCGGAATCGGAGAGTTCGTCGCACCGAGCATCAACGGACGTCGCATCAAGGGTGTCGCGTCGACGAACGGAATTCATCCGTCCCAGGTGCTTCCGGCGCGCGAACCTTGTTGGGAAAGTCGTCGGCTATGATGCCGCTCAATTCGGCCCAGCGAGCGGCGGCATGCCCTATTCGAATCGAAATGCGTTGCACTGGTTGTTTTACGCCGCGGTGGTCGTCAAGGCCGTCGACGGCCTGCTGGAGGTCGCCGGTGGCTATTTGCTGGTGTTCAGGCCGGGCTGGATCGGTCCGGCAGCCGCCGCCTGGGCCACGAACCTGATCATGCACGATCCCGCGAGCCGCCTCGGACGCGCCATCGCTGAATGGGGCGGCGGACTGACGCTGGACACTGAGCATTTCGCGAGCACGTACCTGATCGCGCATGGCGCGGCCAAGCTGTTCATCGCCTGGGGACTTTTGAAGGAGAAGCGCTGGGCGTTCCCCACGGCGCTGGTGGTGTTCGGTCTGCTGATCGTGTATCAAATGCACCGATTCACGCAAACGCACTCGCCGACGCTCGGAGTGCTCATCGCACTCGACGTCGGCGTCTGCTACCTCATCTGGCGCGAATACGCGGCGCGCCGCAACGAGGTCGTCGCCGCAACGTAGCGGACGAGCGGCTCGGGTAGACACGCCGATGCGCCCCCTCGATGGAAGCGATTCTGGACGCAGGTTGGCACCGCCAGCCTCGCCATTACGGGACAAGGCCGGCGCGCTCGGCGTCAGATCAACGGGGGGTCGACGTCCCGCTCGGGGTGCCGATGGCGTGCCACTGCCTTGACGAAAGCGGCGAGGCCAACTTTCACGTCGTCGTCGCTTTGCATCACGAGTCCCGGATCAGTGCCCCCGGACGGCAACTTGTCCGGTACCCCTGCGCGAGCGACGACGCCGCATCCGGCACCCAGCGCCAGGATTGTCTTTCCGTGGCGGTAGGCATTGACGATGAACTCCGCGGTGAGCCCGATCTTTTCGAGTGCCGCTGCTGCGCCGTCGCCGCCAGGGACGACAATCGCGTCGAGCACGACCGAGGGCATCGTCTCGAGGGTTGCGTCTGCCGCGATGTTCCGTCCATCAACGCCCTTGACGGGACCTAGGGTGGGCGCGATGAACGTCGCAACCGCGCCTTCCGACATCAGCGCGTGATGGATGGATTCGGCGTGGGCGCCATGGACGCCGTCCGCGACCAGTATGCCGATGCGGCGCGTGCGGATGCTGCCGTCGCCGGGACGCGCCGTCAGCGACAGCGCCGGCGAGTGCATGACCTCCGGCTTGCGCGGCTTGATTACGAGCGGTAACGCCGCGGGCAGCGCGATTCCGAGGTCCGCAGCCACCGCTTTTGCCAGTGGCTCGTCGATGTTGCGGAGCAGGGCCACGACGCGCTCGCGCACGGCAGGCACCTGAACCTTCGTCAACTCGAAGCGGAGCGCGCGCCGGATGTGAGCCTGCTCGACGGGCGTCTGGCTCCTGTAAAACAGCGTCGCCTGCGAATAGTGGTCGGCGAAGCGCTCGGGCTTGCCGCGTACCTTGTCGTCCCGGATGGGTTCGGGGAATGACGTGAAGCCTTGCATGCCCGCCTGGAACGGGCACCCACCACCCAGCGAATTGGGCTCGTAAGCCACGCGGCCGCGAGGAATTGCCTGCCGATGGATGCCATCGCGCTGGTTGTTGTGCGCCTGGGAAAGCGGTGCGTTGATGGGCAACTCGTGGAAGTTGGGACCGCCGAGCCGCGACAGCTGCGTATCGACATACGAATGGATTCGTCCCGCGAGCAGCGGATCGTTCGAGAAATCGAGCCCTGGCACCACGTGCGCCGTGCAGAAGGCGACCTGCTCCGTCTCCGCAAAGAAGTTGTCGGGATTCCGGTCGAGGACCATGCGCCCGATCGCCCGCACGGGCACCAGCTCCTCCGGGACGAGCTTCGTCGCGTCGAGGACGTCGAAGCTGAACCGTTCCGCGTCGGCTTCGGTGAAAACCTGTACGCCGAGTTCCCACGCCGGGTAGGCGCCGGCTTCGATCGCCTCCCACAGGTCCCGACGGTGGAAGTCCGAGTCGGCGCCGGAGATCTTGACGGCTTCGTCCCACACGAGCGAATGCGTTCCGAGCACCGGATTCCAGTGAAACTTGACGAACTTGGACTCGCCCTCGGCGTTCACGAACCGGAAGGTATGCACGCCGAAGCCCTGCATCATGCGGAAACTGCGCGGAATGCCGCGGTCGGACATCGCCCACATGATGACGTGCGCCGCTTCCGGCATCAGCGAGATGAAGTCCCAGAACGTGTCGTGCGCCGTCGCGGCCTGAGGCATGCCGTGATGGGGCTCCGGCTTCGCGGCGTGGACCAGGTCGGGAAACTTCATCGCGTCCTGGATGAAAAAGACCGGAATGTTATTGCCGACCAGGTCCCAGTTTCCCTCATCGGTGTAGAACTTCACCGCAAAGCCGCGGATGTCGCGTGCCGTATCCGTCGACCCGCGTTCGCCCGCGACCGTAGAGAAGCGCACGAACACCGGTGTGCGCTTTCCGGCTTCGGCAAAGACCGAAGCCCGCGTGAGCTCGGCGAGCGACTCGTAGCATTCGAAGTAGCCGTGCGCACCCGAGCCGCGCGCATGCACGATGCGCTCAGGAATGCGCTCGTGATCGAAGTGCGTGATCTTTTCGCGGAGGATGAAGTCCTCCAGCAGCACCGGGCCGCGGAATCCCGCCTTGAGCGAGTTCTGGTTGTCCCCGATGGGAACGCCCTGATTCGTCGTCAACGTTCGACCGCCCGAATCGACGCGCACGCGGTCGAGCGCGGCGTTCGCGGGATTGACCCCCGACACCGATTTGCCGGCGCCGACCTTGGCCGACGCGTTCACCTCGCTCAACGTGCTGCCACTCACGGTCGGGTCGCCCGACGAATGCGTGGCGCCCGCAGCCGGACTGCGTGCGAGCTTTCCGTGCTCCTGCGCCTTACCGGTGTTCGACGTCGTCTGGGCGGCGAGCGCCTGCGTGGCCTTCGCCTTCGCGTCGACGGCCCGCAATCCCG
Organism: Betaproteobacteria bacterium; assembly: GCA_039933815.1. Classification (GTDB taxonomy): domain Bacteria; phylum Pseudomonadota; class Gammaproteobacteria; order Burkholderiales; family Casimicrobiaceae; genus VBCG01. Next base: position 3,644 of record JBDTNI010000095.1, on the reverse strand, counting down.
CGGCCGCATCCGGATTCGACTTCGCGGTGCGATTCGGTCTGGACGATCGAGCCGCCGTCGGGCGGCTCGTCGTGGTGGTGGACTTCTGCTTGGCCATGTCGAGATTTCACTTCGCGTTATTGTTGATACGACAGATGCGTTGCCTGCCTCGCATGGCCGCCGGTCAGATCAGCGCAGACCGAAGAACGAGAGAATGGCGATGACAATCACGATGAGCCCTACGATGTAAACAATCCTGCTCATGAAGCCTCCCTGGCTTTGATTGATTAAACGAAAGGGGTCAACGCGGACACCAGCGGTCAGGCCTTGCCCTTGTTCGCGTTCTCGGCGGCTTGCTCCACGTCGCCTGCACCCTTCTGTATCTTACCTTCCACCTGCTTGGCGCCGCCCTTGATCTGCTGACTTGTGCTGCCCGTGATCTCGCCGACCTTCTGCTGAACCTTGCCCGCGACGTCCTTGGCCGTGCCCTTGACTTGATCCTTGTTCATGGCAATCTCCATAAACGGGCTTCATTGCCCGAGACCGTCATCACACGATGTATGGGACACAAAGGCCAGCGCGGCGGCGCTGAAAAGCGTGTAGGCCGAACACCGATGCAGGCGCGCGAGGGGAGTTGACGAATGTCCGGCAAGGGGTATTGGATCGCGCACGTCGACGTTCACGATCCAGAGGCGTACAAACGCTATATCGCGGCGAACGCGGTTGCGTTCCGCGCCTTCGGAGGTCGCTATCTGGTTCGTGGCGGTCAGTCCGAGACGCCGGAGGGAAGCGTTCGGCGCAGAACCGTCGTCGTCGAGTTCGACGACTACGCAGCGGCGCTCGCGTGCTACCGGTCGCCGGAATACGTCATCGCGCTTGCCCTTCGCAAAGAGGCGTCGGCTGGCGATCTCGTGGTCATCGAGGGTTACGACGGACCGCAGCCGGCCGACGGTTGACGCGCATCGAAACGCGCCAGCCACGCGCACGTGGTCTCGGCCACCTCCTTGAACACCTCGGCATCCGTGTGGCCTGATGCGCGGGTGACGTGGAACGAATGGTCCGCGCCTTTCAGCCATCGCATCGTCCACCGGTCGCCAAGCGTTCGCACGACGTTCGACATCAGGTCCTGGCGGCACAGCGCGTCTCGCGTGCCGTTGACGCAGAGCACCGGCGCTTCGATCCGTGGCAAGTGGGAATCGCGCAGCCGCTCGGGGTGATCTGCCGGATGCAGCGGGTATGCGAGCAGCAGCAGTCCGTCGCATCGAAATCCGTCGGCGACGAGCATCGACGCGGCGCGACCGCCCATCGAGCGGCCGCCGAGTATCCACGTGCGCGTGCTCAATTCACCTTTCGCCACGCCGACGACGGCCTCGATACAGTGCATCAGCGACGTCATCGGATCCACCCGGCGCCGGTGTCGCTCGGCATACGGGAAATTGAATCGGACGATGTTGAGCGGGCAACCCACGAGCGCCGCCGTAGCGGCGACGAGGCCGCGATCCATCATGTTGCCGCCCGCGCCATGTGCGAAGACGAATGCCGGTGCAGCGGGATCGTCGGCGGCATCCAGCAGCGCGGTGACGCTGCCGGATCCGACGGGTACGGTCCACGTCGCGTCGGCCATCGACGTCGCTAGCGTCGGCTCAACTTTCGGTACGCGCTCAGGTGGCGGATGGCCTCCTGCTTCAATCCCGCCGCTTCGCACAATAGCGCGAGGTTGTAGTGCGCTTCCGGAATGTCCGGCGATTCCGCCAGCGCCGCGCGATACATGTCGGCGGCGTCTGACGGCCGCTTCGCATCCTCGAGCACGATGCCGAGATTGACCAGCAACGTCGCGTCGCGGCCGCAATGCACGAGACCGCGGCGATAGATCGCTTCGGCGTCGTCGTAGCGTTTCAGCGCGTGTAGAAGGCGGCCAAGATTGGTATAGGCTCCCGCGTGCTTCGGATTGACCGCCAGCGCCTGTCGATAGAGCTCGCTCGCAGCGACGGGATCGGCGTCCTCGCATCCGACCGCCGTTTCGAACAGCTCTTCGTCCGTCAGCGGCGCGGCATCGGGCACGTCGAGAAATGCGAGCCTGCCGTTGGACGACTCGACCTGGAATCGGAGCACGTACTGGCCGTCGTCGGTCTGCCATTGCGACGCGCCCTCACGCACGACGACGGCGTCACCGACGGCTTCGACGCGAAGCCCCGACAGCGGCATCTCCGGCGGAATCTGCGTGCGGAGCCGGCGCAGCGAACGCAGAATACGCGTCGTCGGCAGCCGCGCGTCGACCAGCGATTTCGCGGCCCGCAGCACCACCAGATCCTGGAACGTGAAGCGGTATTCCCGACGCCGCCCGCGCGACGGCGACACGAACCCCGCGTCGATCAGACCGCAGACGATGGAACGCGGTAGCCCGAGAAGCTTGCCGACTTCGCGCAGAGAATAGCCGGCGCTCACGAATCCCGGATCATGAAGTCACCCGCGCTTGGCGACCTTGCGTCTTGCCGGCGGGGCCTCCGCGTCGGCTGCTTTTTTGGTCGACTTGCGCTGCGCCGTCTTGGCGGCCGGCGCCGGCGCCTCGGCGGGGCCGGCGTCGGATTTTGCGGTGCGCTTTGCCGTGGTCTTCGCGAGACTGGCTTTCAGCGCCTCCATCAGGTCGATCACCTGTCCACCGGATTCGGGGAGGCTCGGCGAGACCGCGATCTCCTGGCCGTCGAGCTTCTTCTCGATCGCCGATTCGATCCGCTGCTTTACTTCGTCCTCGTATTTCCCGGGCTCGAACGTCGTCGACGAGATCTGCGCGATTAGCTGGCGCGCCAGCGTCAGCTCGGCGTCGCGAACGGGCGCTTCGGGAATGTCGAGCTCGGCAATCGACCGCACTTCGGGCGCGTACAGCAGTTGCTGCATCACGAGGCCGCCGTCGACCGGGCGCAGCTGAACGATGTACTGCTTCCCGCGTGCGGCATAGCGCCCGACGGCGGTTTGCTTCGATTGGCGCATGCTTTCGGCGAGCAGCGCGTAGGGCTTGGCACCGCCCTTGTCGGGACCGAGGAAATACGCCTTGTCGTAGTAGATCGGGTCGATGCTGTCCGCGGGCACGAACTCGTCGATCTCAACGGTCTGCGTCGCCTTTTCGCCGAGGGCCGTCAGCTCGTCCGGCGTGAACATCACGTACTGGTCCTTTGCGAATTCGTAGCCCTTCACCATGTCCGCCCGCTCGACGACGACGTCTTCCTTGATGCACATGTACTGCTGGCGCAGCCGGGAACCGCATGCGCGATGCAGCAGATTGAACGATATGCCCGCGGTCGGCTGCGTGGCCGCGTACAGCTTCACGGGAATGGACACCATGCCGAACGAGACGAGCAGCGAGGCGATCGAGCGAGCAGCCATGACTTCTCCGAACGGCGGTTTCGGGGGGACTGACATCCTGACGCCGGGCGGTCGCGCGGTCAATCCGCCCGGCCCGTTCATCACCCGCGCCCGCGGACCGGCGTTGCGCGGAACACACCACGCGGACGCGCGAAGGCGGAACGGCCGTCGCGTCGCCGAACGCCCCTGGCCGGCGCGCGGGCGTGCGAACGGGCCGCCGGGACACTGGCCGGGCGCCCGCGGTGGCGGGGAATCGTCGCGCCGTCTGCTACATTGCGCCCGCATGAACGCAATGGTCGCAGAAC
>JBDTNI010000094.1:0-7164 GCA_039933815.1 Betaproteobacteria bacterium | reverse complement strand
AGCCGTTCAGGCATGTCTCAGTTTTCTCGAACGTGGTCAAAGGCCAGATCTGTGGCTTCGGCACGGACAGCTACCTGCTGGGACTGCGCGCCGCCGTCCTGGCGGCGCGCGCGGAAAGGGCCTGACGAATGCGGGGCGCCCCGACCGCGTGCTGGCGCAAACTTCAGTCGTTGAGGACGAACGTCACCTTGAGCGATAGCTTGTACCCGACGATCTTGCCCTTTTCGATGTCGACGGACTGATCGTGGATCCACACGCTCTTGACGTTTTTCAGCGTCTTGTGCGCACGCTTGACGCCTTGGTCCAGCGCGTCTTCGAAGCTGACTTTGCTCATGGCGATTATTTCGGATACGCGGGCGACGCTCATCGCAAACCTCCTGTGGTCGGCGCGCCGCAACGCGCGGCGCACGCGGTCACTTTGCCTGCCTTTTCCCGTCGAATCAACCTGGAGCACGCCGCGCACCGGACATTTCGCATTGTCTTTGTCACCGGTAGTTCCGAAGAACTATCGAGCGAATTTACGGGACAGGACGCTGGCGTGGTCGGCCACCGTTCACGCGGGCCCGCGGTCCGGTGCGGCGTCCGGACTTGCCGGGGCACGCACGGTCTGCGTCCCGGGACCGGCCGGGTGCGCGCGTTCGCCCGGCATGCGCGTTCGCTCGTTTAAACTCACGTGCAACGGTGGCTCGCGACGAATGGTCGGCGCGGCATTTTAGATACGACGGACGCGCGACATGATGCCGGGAACACCTTACGTGGTCGAGGTCAATCCAAGGATGCCGGCGCGGCTCGCGCGCCTCGAGGAACTGGCCGATGACCTCTGGTACAGCTGGGACCGCCCGACGCGGGAGCTGTTCGAGCGGCTGCATCGGGGATTATGGGAAGCGGTTGGACAGAGCCCCAAGGCGTTCCTGAAGCGCGTGGACCAGCGGCGACTGGACGCGGCTGCCGACGACCCGGCCTTTCTGAGCACCTTCGACCGCGTGTTGGCCGCGTACGACGCCTACCGGGCGGATCGCAATGGACGTCACTCGACGGGACTTTCGGCCGACGACCATGTCGCGTACTTCTGCGCCGAATTCGGGTTTCACGAAAGCCTGCCGATTTACTCGGGGGGCCTCGGCATCCTGGCCGGCGATCACTGCAAGGCGGCGAGCGATGTCGCGTTGCCGCTGACGGGCGTCGGACTGCTGTACCGGCAGGGCTACTTTTCACAGACGATCGACGCCGACGGCAATCAGGGCGTGAGCTATCCCGACGCGAATTTCGCCGAACTCCCCGTCGCGCTCGTGCGCGACGACAACGGCGCGGAACTGCGCCTCGCCGTCGAGTTCCCGGGACGGCAGGTCGCGATCCGTGTCTGGCGGGCGCAGGCCGGACACGTGACGCTTTATCTGCTCGACACCGATCTCGCCGAGAACGCCGATCATGACCGGCTGATCACTTACCGGCTCTACGGCGGCGATCGCACGACGCGCATCGAGCAGGAACTGGTGCTCGGCATCGGCGGCGTTCGCGCGCTCGCAGCAATCGGCGTGCGGCCGACGATCTGGCACATGAACGAGGGCCACGCGGCGTTCATGGTGCTCGAGCGGGTACGAGCGCTGGTCCAAGGGGGTGCGCCATTCGAAACGGCACTCGAGGCCGTGGCGGCTTCGCACGTGTTCACGACCCACACTGCGGTGGCCGCAGGCCACGACCATTTCGCCGCAGAGCTGGTGATGCGCTATCTCGAACCGAGCCGATGCGACCTCGGCATCGACGCGCTCGCGCTGCTGGCGCTCGGGCGCGTGGGCGACACGCAGGACTTCAACATGACTGCGCTGGCGGTGCGCGGCTCGCGATTTCACAACGGCGTATCACGCATCCACGGGGAGGTGACGTCGTTGATGCTCGCGGGCCTGTGGCCGGACATTCCACCCGACGAGAACCCGGTCGATCACGTGACCAATGGCGTTCACGTCCGCACGTTCCTGGCGCTCGAATGGTTCCACCTGTTCGACCGCTTCCTCGATCCGGACTGGCTGCAGCGGCTGCGTTCGGGCAGCGAATGGCACGACATCGATCGCATTCCCGATCACCTGTTCTGGTCGGTCCACCAGCACCTGAAATCGGGCGCACTCGAGGCCGTCCGGGAACGGCTTCGCGAGCAGCACTTCCGCAACCAGGGAAGCGAGGCGCATCTCGAACGCATCATCCGCTACATCGATCCCGCTGATCCGAACGTGCTGACGATCGGATTCGCGCGCCGCTTCGCCACGTACAAGCGCGCGACGCTGCTGTTCCAGGATCTCGACTGGCTGCGGACGATTACCGGCGATCCGAAGCGGCCCGTCGTGTTCATCTTCGCGGGGCGTGCCCATCCGGCCGACGTTCCGAGCCATGGGTTGATTCGCGAGATCGCGCGGGTGGCGCAGATGCCCGAGTTCGAGGGCAAGATCCTGCTCGTCGAGGGCTACGACCTCCACCTCGCGCGGCGGCTCGTCGCGGGCGTCGACGTGTGGCTCAACAACCCGGTGTTTCCGCTCGAGGCGTCCGGAACATCGGGCATGAAGGCCGGCATGAACGGCGTGATCAACCTGTCGATCACCGACGGGTGGTGGGGCGAAGGTTATCGGCGGGACAACGGATGGGCGATCAAGCCCGCCACGGCCACGCCCGACGCCGAGCGCGGCGACCACGACGAAGCGCGGTCACTCTACGAGATCCTTCAGGACCATGTGTTGCCGTCGTATTACGACCGCGGCCCGATGGGCTACTCGCCCGCATGGATTCGGATGGCAAAGCAATCGGTGGCGACACTGCTGCCGCGGTTCAATGCGCGCCGGATGCTCGGCGAATACGTGTCGAAGTTCTATCGGATCGCGGCGAAACAGGGTCGACGCTATGCGGACGATGGGCTGGCCACGGCGCACGCGGTGGCGGAGTTCAAGCAGCGCGCCCATGGTGCGTGGCGAGGCGTCACGCTGCGCCGCCTCGACGACGGCCCGCAGCGCATCGTGTTCGGCGAGACGCTGGAAATCGAGGTCGGCGTACGTCTCAACGGGCTCGCGCCGGCCGAGGTGGCCGTCGAACTGGTACTGGAACGCGTCGACCGGCGCGTCGGACGCCGCGAACGTTCGATCCATCCGCTCCGATCGCTGAACGCAACGACCGACGCGGGTGAACACCGTTTCGGCGCGCCGCTGGTACCGCAGCTTTGCGGGCATCTCGAATACCGGTTGCGCGTGTACCCCCGCCACGTCGCGCTCACGCATCCGCACGAGCTCGGCCTGATGCGCTGGGCTTAGCGCTCAGTTGTCGCCGGTCCCGTCGCCGCACAAACGGCGATACAGCGACGCGTACCGGTGCGCGCTTGAGGCCCAGCCGAAATCGCGTTGCATTGCCGCGCGCTGCAGTGCACGCCAGCGGCGCGGCTGCCGGTAGCAGTCGAGCGCGCGGTCGAGCGCCGTGCGGAGGCCGTCGACCGTTGGCTCGTCGAACAGGAATCCCGACGCGGAGCCATCCGCCAGCGCTGCGGGCGACGCGTCGACGATCGAGTCGGCGAGGCCGCCTGTCCGATGCGCGATCGGCAGCGTTCCGTACCGCTGGCTGTACATCTGGTTCAGCCCGCACGGCTCGAAACGCGACGGCATCAGGAACAGGTCTGCGCCGCCCTCGATCAGGTGCGCCAGTGCTTCGTCGAACGCCACGACGATCGACAGCGACGAGGGTGCCTGGCGCGCGATTTCGGTCAGGCGCTGCTCGAGGGCAGGCTCACCGCGTCCCTGGACCACCAGTTGCGCGGGCAGAGTCCCGAGCGACGGCGCGATATCCGCGATGAGGTCCGACCCTTTCTGCCAGGTCAGGCGGCTGACGGTACCGAGCAACGGAATCGAGGGATCGACGCGCAACCCCGTCCGCTGCTGCAACGCGCGCTTGTTCGCTGCCTTGCGCGACAGCGAGCGGCTGTCATAGCGCGCGACAAGGCGCGGATCCGTTCCCGGGTTCCACTCGTCGGTGTCGATGCCGTTCAGGATGCCGTCGACCGTGGCGCGGCGATGCGCGAGCAGGCCCTCGAGGCCGAAGCCGAGCGGCGCGCGCTGAATTTCCTCCGCATACGTCGGACTGACGGTGGAGATCGCGTCGGCGTAGAAAATACCTGCCTTCAGAAACGACGTGTTGCCGAAGTACTCGACGCCGTCCACCGCGAAGGCGCTGTCCGGCAAGCCGAGCGCCGCGCAGAGATTGCCGGGGAACACGCCCTGGAATGCCAGGTTGTGGATCGTCATCAGCGTCGACGCCGCTACCGCGGGCTGATGCCGCAGATACGCGGGCGCGAGCGCGGTCTGCCAGTCGTTGCAGTGCAGGACATGCGGCCTCCACGCCAGTGGCGTGTCGTCGGTTGCGAGCACCGCGGCTGCTTGCGCGAAACGCGCGAAACGGCGTGCGTTGTCGGGGTGATCGCGGCCTTCAGCGTCCTGGTAAGGCCCACCGTCACGGTCGTAAAGCGTCGGGCAGTCGACCAGCATGACGGGCACGCCCGAGCGCAACGCAGCGTGACGGATCGATGCTTCGGGGAACGGGCCCGTTGCCGGCAGGCGGGCAACGACCTCCGCGCTGCCCGCGACCTCGCGCACGCCGCGATAGGCGGGCATCAGCACGCGGGCGTCAATTCCGACTGCGCGCAGCGCCGCCGGCAGGGCCGCGGTGACGTCGGCGAGACCGCCGGTCTTGACCCACGGCGCACATTCGGACGACGCGACGAGCACGCGCAGCGAGTCAACCATCGTTCGACACGCGAGGCTCCACCCGTTGCCGGCAGTGCGGCATATTCATCGAGAGCGACCTTTCAATTGCGTTTCGCGACCGCGGCGACTACATTCCGCCATTGTCGCAACGACGCCGTGACAATGCCATGGACAGCATCGAGCTTACCCGCGCGACGGTCGCCATTGTGCTTGCGGGAGGACGCGGGACGCGACTCGGGGCGCTGACCGACTGGCGCGCCAAGCCGGCGGTGCCGTTCGGCGGGAAGTACCGCATCATCGATTTCGCGCTGTCGAATTGCGTGAATTCCGGCATCCGCCGCATCGGCATCTGCACGCAGTACAAGGCGCAAAGCCTGATCCGCCACGTTCAGCGCGGCTGGTCGTTCCTCGACGGGCGGTTGAACGAGTTCGTCGAACTGCTGCCCGCGCAGCAGCGGCTCGATCCCGCGTGGTACCAGGGCACCGCCGATGCCGTGTGGCAGAACCTTGACATCCTGCGTCGCCACGGTCCGCGGCTCGTGCTGATTCTCGCCGGCGATCACGTGTACAAGATGGACTACGGCAAGATGCTCGCAGATCACGCCGACCGCAACGTCGACCTTACGATCGGCGCGGTCGGCATTCCGCTCGAGCAGGCGTCGTCGTTCGGGGTGATCACAATCGACGCGGAGCAGCGCGTCGTCGGCTTCATCGAGAAACCCCACAACCCGCAGCCGGCGCCGGGACGCACCGACGCGTGCCTCGGAAGCATGGGGATCTATGTCTTCAATTCGGAGACGCTGTACGAACTTCTGAGCGACGACGCGGCGAATCCGGATTCGCTGCACGACTTCGGCAAGGACGTCATCCCGCGCGCGATCGCTCGCGGCGACCGCGTTTTCGCGCACGATTTCGAGCGGAGCGCCGTCGTGCGCGACGCGCGAGGTGCGTATTGGCGCGATGTCGGCACGATCGATGCGTACTGGGACGCCAACATGGACCTGACCAAGCTGACGCCCGACCTCAACCTCTACGACCTCGACTGGCCGATCTGGACCGTGCAGGAACAGCTGCCCCCGGCGAAGTTCGTCCATGATGAAGACGGTCGCCGTGGCGCTGCCGTCGACTCGCTGGTGTCGGGTGGCTGCATCGTGAGCGGCGCAAGCGTGCGCCGGTCACTGCTTGCGTCGAACGTGCACGCGCACAGCTACTCGACGATCGAGGATTCGGTCGTCCTGTCGAATGTGGACATCGGCCGCAACGTCGTGGTTCGCCGCGCGGTCATCGACAAGCAGTGCCGGCTGCCGGAAGGGCTGACCGTGGGTGTCGACGCCGAACGCGACCGGCACCGGTTCCACGTCACCGATCGCGGTGTCACGCTCGTCACGCCCGAGATGCTCGGCCAGAAAGTTCACTATTCGCGCTGATGCGCTGGCGCATCGATGCATCGGTTCCGCATGAGCGATCGTGGGAAATGCGCGATGTGGCCTCGGCCGCAGCCGCAGCCGTAGCGGTAGCCGCAGCCGTAGCGGTAGCCGCAGCCGCAGCCGCAGCCCGGGACACGCTACCAGCGCGCCATCGCAACGAGCGTCTTCGAGTCGAACGCTTCGATACCGATCGTCAAGCGGCGCGTGCATGCGCAGCATGGCGAAACGATTGTAACGGCTGCTCGAATGCCGTAACATTTGTAACATGGTGGCCGCAGCACTCGACGCGTCGCAAGTGCCCGTGGACGTCGCACAGCGCGTTCGCAACGGGTTCGATGCGCTGTCTCCCGAGGTCCGCCGCGCGGCGCGGTGGATGGTGGGCCACGGCAGTGAGGTCGCGATGCTCTCGATGCGCCAGCAGGCGCGCAACGCGGGCGTGTCGGCACCGACGATGTTGCGGCTGGCGCGCGCGCTGGGGTTCGGTGATTACGCCGCGTTGAGACGCCCCTTCCAGGAGGCAATCGCACGCGGCCCCCTCAATTTCGGCGAGCGTGCCACCGCCCTGCAATCCACGCCCCGGTCGACGCGCTTAGATGCGTTGTCAATCGAGCTCGCCAAGGCGCAGATCGACGACGTCCAATCGGTGCGCGCGCTCAACTCGGCGTTGGCGATCGAGGCGACCGTCAAGGCGATCGCGGCTGCGCGTCGAGTGGGTTTCCTCGGGGTGCGGTCGAGTTTCAGCATCGCCTACCAGTTCCGCTATGCGTACAACCTGATCGCCACCAACGGCACGGTGCTCGACGGGCTCGGCGGCATTCTGCTGGATCAGGCCGAGATGTTCGATCGGCGCGACGTTCTCGTCGCGATCAGCCAGGCGCCGTACTCGTCGCCGACGGTACGTGTATTGGACGCCGCGCAGCGCCGTGGCGTCACGATCGTCGCGCTGACCGACAGTACGCTGTCGCCGCTCGCCCGGCATGCGCGCCACACGTTGCTGTACAGGACTG
>JBDTNI010000093.1:0-7181 GCA_039933815.1 Betaproteobacteria bacterium | reverse complement strand
TCCGTCGGACACGATGCTCATGCGCCACTTCGGCGGCGTGCAGCGCGAGTGTCTAGTCGCCTTGCAGCAGGCGTTGCCTAACGCCGACGAAACGGCGCTGGCCGCAGGATTCCGGAATTGCCGGCTGCTGCTCGAGCACGACGCGCTCGCGCGGTGCAAGGCGGGCGGTTACGCACCGTCCGTCGTCGCCCGATTCGAGCATCTTATCGCCTTCCTGGCGGGGGGATTGCGATCAATCGCCGGCGCATCGCGCGAGGACACGGGCACGGCGCACTGAATTGCATCCCGCCCGGTGCGCCGGCGCGGGACCGTTGCGTCAGGCATTTGCGCGTTGCGCGAAGCCAGAGAGGTTGAGGTCGCGGGCACGCGGCTCGACGATCACGCGCTCGACACCTGCCGATGCGGGCCCGTGCTGGCACGCCGCCACGACGCGATCGCACGCGTCGCGCGGTCCCTGCAGCGCCACTTCGACTGACCCGTCGCCTCGATTGCGTACCCACCCGGCGGCGCACGCGCTCGCGGCGACGCGGCACGCCCATTCGCGGTACCCGACGCCCTGCACGCGACCTTCGATCCGCACGCGCACGCTCCGCTCCGACGCTGCCCGCCAGCGCGTGTGCATCGCCAATGCGGCCACCGTTTTGACGTCGGTCAGCAGGCCGGCGTCGACGTCGTCGTAGAGCGATGCTTCGCTGCGCGCCTCGACTTCCAGAAACTCGCCGGGGTCGAGTCGGGCGCCGACGTGCGTCAGGCTGCTCGCAATGTAGAACGTGATGGCCTCCGTCGAATAGGCGATGACCGGATGCACGACCCCGAGACGCGTCCATTGAAGCGCTTCGTACCCTGTTTCCTCGACGAGTTCGCGCATCGCCGTGGCCAGCGGGTCCTCGCCCGCATCGAGCTTGCCGGCGGGAAACTCGATGAACGTGCGATTCTGCGGATAGCGGAACTGCCGGACCACGATGCGCCGGCCGTCATCGAGCACCGGAATCATCAGCACGGCACCGGGATGCACGACGTACTCGCGAACGGCAACGCCGCCATCCGGCAGGCGCACGCGGTCGCGCCGGACGTCGAGCAGCGCGCCGCCGAACACCTGTTCGCCGGAGACGCGCCGCTCGACCAGCGCTTCGTCGGACGGCGCAACGGCCGCCGCGGGACGCGGATCGCGGTCGTGCGCGCTCACGCGTCGGCGGCGGCGAGCCAGTCGCGCGGCGGCAGGAAATCGCGGTAGAGCGCCGCCTCCGGGGTACCCGGCTCGGGGGCCCACGCATAGCGCCACTTCGCCAGCGGTGGCATCGACAGCAGGATCGCCTCGGTCCGGCCGTTCGACTGCAGTCCGAACAGCGTCCCGCGATCCCAGACGAGATTGAACTCCACGTAGCGCGCGCGCCGGTATGCCTGGAAGTCGCGCTCGCGCTCGCCGTACGGGGCTCGGTGCCGGCGCTCGAGGATCGGGTAGTAGGCGTCGACGAAATGGTCACCGACGCTGCGCGTCATCGCGAACGCCGTCGCCATGCCGCCTTCGTCGAAATCGTCGAAGAATATTCCACCGATCCCCCGCGCCTCGTTGCGGTGCTTGAGGAAGAAGTACTCGTCGCATCCGCGCTTGAAACGCGGATAGAGGTCGTCACCGAACGGCCGCAACGCCGCGCTGCAGACGCCATGAAAATGGCGCGCATCCTCGGCGAAGCCGTAGATCGGCGTCAGGTCCATGCCCCCACCGAACCACCCTATCGCCTCGCTGTCGTCGTCCTGCGCACGAGCGATGAAATGGCGAACGTTGAGGTGCACGATCGGCGCAAACGGATTGCGCGGATGGATCACCAGCGACACGCCGAGCGCTTCCCATCCAAGACCGGCGAGTTGCGGCCGATGCGCGGTGGCCGACGCGGGCAGCGTGTCGCCGGTTACATGCGAGAACAGCACCCCCGCCCGTTCGAGCACGCGCCCGTCTTCGAACGACATCGAGATGCCGCCGCCGCCCGCCGGACGCGTCCATTCGTCGCGTCGAAAGGACGTTGTCTCGAACGCCTGCAGCGCGGCGACGATCGACGCTTGAAGCGTCACGCAATAGTCGCGAACGGCGGCGGTGGAGACGGAGTCGCCGCGCCCGCTCATGGCCGAATCGCCAGTGCGCGATGGCCGATGTCGGAACGGTACTGCATGCCGTCGAAGCGTAGGGCGCGCACCGCTGCGTACGCGGCACGCTGCGCCTGCCGCAGCGAATCGCCGAGCGCCGTCACACCCAGCACGCGTCCGCCGCTGACGGTCACCACGTCGCCCGTGAGGCCCGTGCCGGCGTGGAACACCATCACGCCGGGATGAGCTTCCGCCGTCACGCGATTCAGCCCGTCGATCGCGTCGCCGCGTCGGGGCGCATCGGGATACCCTGCCGCGGCGAGCACGACGGTGAGCGCGGCGCGGCGGTCCCACTCGGCCTCGATGCGATCGAGCGTACCGTCGATCGCGTGATCGATCAGCAACGTCAGATCCGAACGCAGCCGCATCATGATCGGCTGCGTCTCGGGATCTCCCAGACGACAATTGAATTCGAGCACGCGCGGTACGCCGTCGCCGTCGATCATGACGCCCGCGTACAGGAACCCCACGTACGGCGTTCCGTCAGCCGCCATGCCGTCGATGGCGGGCGTGATGATCTCCCGCATGATTTTCGCGTGCACCGCCGGGGTGACCACCGGCGCCGGAGAATAGGCGCCCATGCCGCCGGTGTTGGGGCCGGAATCCCCGTCGCCGAGTCGTTTGTGGTCCTGGCTCGATGCGAGCGGCAGCGCGTGCATGCCGTCGGCCAGCACGATGAAGCTCGCTTCCTCGCCTTCGAGGTAGTCCTCGATCACGACACGGGCACCGGCGGATTCCGGAAGACCCGGCGTGAGCATCGCGTCGATCGCCGCGTGCGCGCTGTCGCCGCGCATCGCGACGACCACGCCCTTGCCCGACGCGAGACCATCGGCCTTGACGACGATCGGCGCTCCGCGGGACGACACATACGCGTGTGCCGCATCGGCATCGGTGAACGTCGCGGACGTCGCGGTGCGGATCCCGTGCCGCGCCATGAATGTCTTTGCGAAATCCTTCGAGCTTTCGAGACGCGCGGCCGCGCGGTTCGGGCCGAATATCCGCAAGCCCGCGCGCGTGAACGCGTCGACGATCCCTGCCGCGAGCGGTGCCTCGGGACCCACGATCGTCAGCCCCACGCGTTCCCGCTGCGCGAATTCGACGAGCGCAGGGATCGCGTCTATCGATACGTTCGTCAACGCCCGTGCACCGGCGGTGCCCGCGTTGCCGGGCGCCACGTACACCCTTGCAACCCGCGGCGACTGCGCAACCTTCCATGCCAGCGCATGCTCGCGTCCACCTCCGCCCACGATCAGTACGTGCACGGGGTGGCCTTGTCGAAGCGCGGAATCGCGCTCAATGACGGAAGTGGCGCACGCCGGTGAACGCCATCGCGATGCCGCGCGCATCGGCGGCGGCGATCACTTCGTCGTCGCGAACGCTGCCGCCTGGCTGGATCACCGCCACGGCGCCGTTGTCGGCGACGACGTCAAGCCCGTCACGGAACGGAAAGAACGCATCGGACGCCACGACCGACCGAGCGAGCGACAGGCCGGCGGCCTGCGCCTTGAACGCCGCGATCCGCGTCGAATCGACGCGGCTCATCTGTCCGGCGCCGATGCCGAGCGTGCGGCCGCCCAGGCAGTAGACGATCGCGTTCGACTTGACGAAGCGCGCGACGCGCCACGCGAAAAGCAGGTCGTCGATCTGCGCATCGGACGGTTTGACGCGCGTCGGAAACGACAGCGCCGCGCGGTTGACGTCGTGGCGATCGCTGGTCTGCACGAGGAATCCTCCGCTGATCCGCTTGAAGTCCCATGCGCCGTAGTCCTGGTCAATGGACTCGAGCGGCAGGCGGAGCACGCGCACGTTCTGCTTTTTCACGATCACCGCCAGCGCATCCGGCGAATAGTCCGGCGCGATGACGACCTCGACGAACTGCGTCGACACCGCTTCGAGCGTCGCGGCGTCGACCGCGCGGTTGAACGCGATGATGCCGCCGAACGCCGACGTCGGATCGGTCGCCAGCGCGCGGCGATAGGCGTCGAGCGTCGTCGACGCGATGGCAACGCCGCAGGGATTGGCGTGCTTGACGATGACGCAGGCGGGCTCGGCGAACGACGTCGCGCACGCCCACGCCGCATCGGCGTCCGCGACGTTGTTGAATGACATCTCCTTGCCCTGCAACTGCTCGTACGCGGCGATGCTGCCGACCGGAGCACCCGGCTCGCGGTACAGCGCGGCCCGCTGATGCGGGTTCTCGCCGTAACGCATCTCCTGCCGCTTGTCGCCCGTGATCGTCAGCGACTGCGGAAAACCGCGAAGCGTTCCGTCCGCGTCGCGGGCCGTCATCCAGTTGGCGATTGCCCCGTCGTAGGCAGCGGTATGCGCGAACGCGCGCTGCATGAGCCGGAACCGCACCCCGCGCGTCAGCGTCCTGCCGTGGGCCTGGAGCTCGCGCAACACGCCGTCGTAATCCGCGGGATCCACGACCACGCCGACGTGCGACCAGTTCTTTGCGGCGCTGCGAACCATCGCGGGACCGCCGATGTCGATATTCTCGATCGCATCGTCCAGCGTGCATTGCGGATCGGCGACCGTCTCGCGGAATGGATATAGATTGACGACGACGAGGTCGATCGGTGCGATTGCGTGCCGCGCCAGCGCCTCGCGGTGCTCGGCGACGTCGCGGCGCGCGAGGATCCCGCCGTGGATCGTCGGGTGCAGCGTCTTGACGCGGCCGTCGAGCATCTCGGGGAAGCCCGTATGCTGCGCGACGTCGGTGACGGGCAGGCCCGCGTCCGACAATAGGCGAGCGGTGCCGCCGGTGGACAGCAGCACGACGTCGAGTTCGACGAGTCCGCGTGCGAATTCGACGATGCCCGACTTGTCGGAAACGGAGAGGAGCGCCTTCGCGACGGGTTGCGACACGGTCTAGGGACTGTGCAAAACACGCGCGCCCGAGGACCGGGTCGCCACCGCCATCGCCGCGTTGTCCGGCCTTGCCGGTGCCCTTGGCGCGTTCGCGCGGGCGCGGTGCGCGGGGCTCGCGGAGCCTTCTGGGCGATCCGACGCGTCTGCGACCATGGCTTGACGAGCTAGACGAGCTTATGCTTCGCGAGCTTCGCGCGAAGCGTGTTCCGATTCAGGCCGAGCATCTCGGCGGCGTGCGTCTGGTTGCCGTTGGAGCGGTCGAGGATGGATACGAGCATCGCGCGCTCGACGTGCGCGATCACCATGTCGTAGATGCCGTGCGGCGGCTCGCCGTCGAGCCTTCGAAAGTATTCGTCGAGCGATTTTTCGACGCTGCGGCCGATTTCGTTGCTGCTGTTGAGGCGGATGACTTTTTTCACGCGGCACGCGCCTCCTGGACATCCGCCGACCGTTGCCGTACCCGCGAGGCGCCTCGCGGGCCGATAAGTGCGGCCCCGTAGGACAGGCGCTCGCCGTGGCTCGCCTGCGCCGCAAAGAATTGCGAGACGGCCGCGACCTGCGCAGTCGACGACTCGACAGCGTTTACCCTTTGGCGGAATTCGGCGCCCCCGGGCAGCGCGGCGGTATACCAATGCAGGTGCTTGCGCGCGATGCGCACGCCGAGCGCCTCGCCGTAAAAAGCGTAATGGTCGTCGAGATGATCGAGGATTGCGCAGCGCGCTTCGTCGACGGTCGGCGGCGGCAGCTCGCCGCCGGTGGCGAGGTAATGCGCGATCTCGCGAAACAGCCACGGGCGGCCCTGCGCCGCGCGCCCGATCATCAGCCCGTCGGCGCCCGTCATTGCCAGGACGTCTTGCGCGCGCCGCGGCGTATCGATGTCACCGTTGGCGAAGACGGGGATGCGCACGGCGCGCTTGACCGCACGCACCGTGTCGTATTCGACATCGCCGACAAACAGGCACGCCCGAGTGCGTCCGTGCACGGCGAGCGCCGCGATGCCGGCTTCCTCGGCGACCCGCGCGATCCGGACGGCATTCCGCTCGTGCGGTGTCGGTCCGGTACGAATCTTCAGCGTGACGGGCACGTGCACCGCGCGGACCACGGCCGCGGCGATCGCGGCCACCAATGGCTCGTTGGCGAGCAGTGCCGAACCTGCCGCCGCGTTGCATACCTTCTTGGCCGGGCAGCCCATGTTGATGTCGATGATCTCCGCGCCGCGGTCGACGTTGTACCGCGCCGCCTCCGCCATCGAGCCGGGATCCGCGCCTGCGATCTGCACGGCAATCGGCGCAGCCTCGCCGACGTGATCCGTGCGGCGCCGCGACGTGTCGGTCGACCACAACCGCGGGTTCGACGCGACCATTTCCGAGACGGCGTAACCTGCACCCATCCGTTTGCAGAGCATGCGAAACGGACGATCGGTCACGCCCGCCATCGGCGCGACCGCAAGGTTGTTCGGCAGTAAGTGGCTACCGATGCGCACGACTCGGCGTTTGACGTGTGGTTGGGAAGGGGTCGGATTATACGCGCATGCGAATGCATTTCGAGCATGCACGCGTCACCGGAACTGCACGCGCGCGCCCGAAAAAAAACGGCGGCGACCCTGAAAGAGCCGCCGCCGTGTTCGCCATAGCCGCGCTGACGCTCGCGGGTCATGCGCAGAGAGATGTCAGCGCATGCTCGAGCGCATTACTTACGGACGTTGCCCGGTCCCATATTGCCCGGTACGACGGCCGAGCCTGTACGCGCGGGCATCCCCCCGTTGTCATACGAATAGATGTTGCGCGCCTGATCCGGCGTCATGTACCCGTGGTGCTCCCGGTCGTTCTGATCCCAACGGTTGCCCATCTGGTCCAGAAATTCCTGGCGGGTGATCCGCCCGTTGTTCGTCCCCGCGCGCTGGTCCATCCACGCATCGAAGCTATCCGGCGGAAAGCTCGCCGTGCGATCGTTCGCGCCTGCGGAACCTTGCGTCTTGCCGAGTTTTTCGGTGCTCATCGACGGCGCCGCACTCGGATTCGTCACGCCCGTGGCGGACGTGCCGTTTTTCATCGGTGTCGACGTCGCCGCACCTGCGGCGCTCGCCAGTCCCATTGCCGAAACCACCATCACCACCTGCATCCAATTTTGTGTACGCATGACCAATACTCCTTTGAAGTGTCAAAAAC
>JBDTNI010000092.1:0-7242 GCA_039933815.1 Betaproteobacteria bacterium | reverse complement strand
ACGACGTTCTGCTGCGCGAGCTTCAGGTTGCGCCACGTCTCGGTGGCGGGATTCCAGTTGATCGCCAGCGCTGGGGCCACGGCCGGCGTGTACGGGATTCGCAAGCTCGTGACCCATCCGGCCACGGCTACGACCATCGCGAGCGCACCCGCGAGCACCGCGCCGTGCGGCCGGATCGCCACGACGAGGCCGCCTGCGATCGTGCCGAGCAGGATTGCCACGAACGTCCCCGACTCGACGAGCCCGTTGCCGCCGACGAGTTCCGAGAGCGTGAGGTGCTGCGGCAGGATGGCGTACTTCACCGGTCCGAACAGCGTCGAATGCACGCCCAGCAGCGCCAGTGCCACGAACAGCAGCGCAACGCTGCCGAGCACGAAGCCCGCAAGTCCGATTGCCATGATCGCAATCTCCAGCAGCTTGATCCAGCGGATCACGCGTGACTTCTCGAACTTGTCGGCGATCTGGCCCGCCGTGGCCGACAGCACCATGAACGGAAGGATGAAGACGGCGCCGATCAGATTGACGACGGTGCCGCTGTCAATCGCGAGGCCGCTCGCTGCCGCGAACGTCACGAAGACGACGAAGGCATTCTTGTAGATGTTGTCGTTGCCCGCGCCGAGAAACTGCGTCCAGAAGAACGGCGCAAACCGGCGCTCCAAAAGCAGCGCGTACTGGCTCGAAGCGCTCATCGGTCGGCCTGCGCAGGGTCGGGAACGGGTCGTGGCGGCAGGGGTCGGGCCGCATGCTCCGGGCGCACCGGGGTCCGCGCTCGCTAGACCGCCATCGGCGCGGTCAGCGGCGGATGGTGGCGGTAACCCTCGAGCATGAAATCGCCGGGCTCGACGCGATCCAGCCATTCCGGCTCGTACTCGCCCGTTTCCGCCATGGCCGGTATGCGGTCTGCGAGCACCAGCCGCGGCGACGGATACGGCTCGCGGCCCAGTTGCTCGCGCAGCATGTCGAGCTGGTTTTCGTAGATATGGGCATCGCCGATGAAGTACGTGAGCCAGCGGGGCGTATAGCCGGTGAGCCGCGCCGTCAGCGCCAGCATCGCCGCGGCCTCGCACAGGTTGAACGGTGCCCCGAGTCCAATGTCGTTCGACCGTACGTACAGGCACAGCGACAGCTCGCGCATCGTCGCATTGGGGATGAACTGATAAAGCAGGTGGCACGGCGGCAATGCCATCTCGTCCAGCTGGGCGCAATTCCACGCATGGAAGAGGATGCGCCGGCTCGTCGGGTTGGCGACGATCGTGTCGAGGCACTCGCGCACCTGGTCGATGGCCTTGTGCAGCAGCAGTTTCGGCGTCCCGCTATCGTCGATCTGGCCCACCGGCCGGTAGCCGCGACGCGCGGCGTCCTCGACCTGCGCGACGTCGTCGACGTCGACGAGCTTGTAGGCGGGCCACTGGCGCCATTGGCACCCATAAATCGCGCCGAGATCGTCGGGCTCGACCCGGTACGGGTTGGCGAGCCACTGTCTGTTTTCGTTGGCGTTCTGGTCCCAGACCTTGCAGCCCAGCGCACGAAAATGAGCCGCGTTTCGATAAGCGCGAAGAAAGCCCACGAGTTCGCCGACCGCCGACCTGAACGGAAGGCGCCGCGTGGTGATCGCCGGGAACCCGTCGCGGGCGATGTCGAAGCGCATCGACGCGCCGGGGATGCTGATCGTCCGCACGCCCGTCCGGTTGTCCGTCCACGTACCCGTGGCCAGGATCGTCTCGACAAGCTGCAGATACTGCTTCATGCGCGGGGAGTCGCCGGGGCCGGGATTCGCGCCGGTGAGGGCGCCTCTGCGCGAGAATAGCGCACGGCGTCAAATGCAAGAACGCCCGCGGAAACGCGCGGGCGCTGATGAATCAACGAATTCGCCGCGCCTGGAACGCGAGGATGGCGCGTGCAGCGGTTAAAGAATGCTGCGTGCGGCGTTGACGCGGTCCGCGAGCCGCTCCAGCGCAGCCTCCTGCGCGCGCGATTCGTCGTCGCGCTTCGACGGCGTTTCGGCGGTGGCCGTGGAGGCCACCGCACCGAGACGTTGATCCAGTTCCGGAACCCGCGTGTCCATGATGTCGGCTCGCTTTACGACGCGCATGTGCGCTGTGGCAATTGATTCGTGGAAAGCAATGCACATGCCACTTGGAACATCTGGCCGACGATTGGTGATTGGCGATGGCTTCCCCTATGACGGGCCGTTCTTTCGGCCGTTGATGCGAATCCGCCGCGTGATGCGCAGCACAACCGATTTGTCGCGTCAGGCCGACAGCCGAACGACCGTTTTGATTAAGACTTTGATCCTGCGGATAAAAACATGTCGCCATAAAGCGACGTTGGGCATGCCGGCGCGCCGCATGACCGTCGACATTTTTTCCATCAAGCCTTCGCCTCCTTGAACATTCCCGGCTCGAGCCGATGGCGTTGCAGCAGCTTGTAGAACTCCGTTCGATTGCGCTTCGCGAGCTGCGCGGCCTGCGTGACGTTGCCGCCGGTGATCTTCAGACGCCTGACCAGATAATCGCGTTCGAACGACTTGCGCGCCTCCTCGAACGGGACGAGCGCCGCGGCATCCTCTTTCAGCGCGGCCTGCACCAGCGTGGCCGGGATCACCGACGTCGGCGTGAGCGCGACGGCCTGTTCGAGCAGGTTCAGCAGCTGGCGGACGTTGCCGGGCCACGGTGCCGCAACGAGCAGCGCCATCGCATCCGGCGCAAGCGTCGACGGCGGCTTGCGATAGCGCTCGGCGAGGCGGCGCAGGAAATGCGCCGCGAGCAGCGGAATGTCCTCGCGCCGCTCCGACAGCGATGGCAGCTTCAGCGACACGACGTTCAGCCGGTAGAAGAGGTCTTCGCGGAAGTGACCCTGCTCGCGTTGTGAATCGAGATCGCGATGGGTGGCCGAGATGACCCGCACGTCCACCGGAATGGCCTGTGTCGCGCCGACCGGACGCACCTCGCCTTCCTGCAGCACGCGCAGCAGCTTGACCTGCAGCGGTAGCGGCATGTCGCCGATTTCGTCGAGGAACAGCGTGCCGCCGTCGGCCGCCTGGAATAGACCCTGGTGCGCCTGAACCGCGCCGGTGAACGCGCCCCGCGCATGACCGAAGAGTTCGGATTCGAGCAGGTCGCCGGGGATCGCGCCGCAGTTCACGGCGACGAACGCCTTTTCGGGGCGCCGGCTCGCCTGATGGATCGCTCGCGCCAGCAATTCCTTGCCCGTGCCCGATTCGCCGAATATCAGTACGCTGGCGTCAGAATCGGCGACGAGCTTCGCCTGGCGCATCAGGTCCTCCATCCGCGCGCTCCGCGTGATGATGCCGGCACGCCATTCGGCCGACGCCTCGTCGCCGCCGTGCGTCTCGGCGCCGGAGACTTCGAGTGCGGCGGCGACTTGCTGCAGCAGGTCCTGGCTGTCGAACGGCTTGGTCAGGAACCCGAAGACGCCCCGCTGCGTGGCGCTCACGGCGTCGGGGATGGTTCCGTGGGCAGTCAGGATGATCACTGGCAGCGCCGGATGCTGCCGGTGGATGGACTCGAACAACTGCAGCCCGTCGATACCGGGCATCCGCAGGTCCGTGATGACGATCGACGGACGCTCGACGGCAATGGTCGCAAGCGCAGTCTCGCCGCTGTCGGCGGCGCGTACGCGATAGCCGACCGAGTTGAGCCTCAGCGTGATGAGCTTCAAGAGGTCGGGATCGTCGTCCACCAGCAGGATGTCGCCGCGATTCATCGGGGTCTCCGGGAAGCGTGATTCGTTCGCCCGGTCAGCGACCGGACCCACCGGCGCCGGCAGAACCGCCGCCACCGCCACTTCGCACGCGGTCGCGCAGAAGGCTGCGCTCCATTGCGCGCAGGGCCTCGAGCTTCTGGATCGCCGAGTCCGCCTTCTGCTGTTCATCGCGTACTGCGCGCTGACGCTCGATCACCTGCGTCTGGAGCACGGCGGCAAGCTGTCGCACGGACGACGAGGGCACCGCGTTCTTTGCGACGTTCTCGAAGAGCTGCAACGCGCGCTGGTCGTCCTGCGTCGTACGCATCAACGTGTACAGCACAGCGAGACGCACGCGGTTGATGTCCGTGCGCTGACGATTGAGACCCTGCGCCGCCGTCGACAGTTCGCGCCGCAGCTCGTCGCCCGCCAATGCGCTGAATCGCTGGAGGTCTGCGAGCAGCGCGAGCAGTTGCTGATCTTCGCCTGATTCCTGCGGCGGCGACACGATCACGGTCACCGGCGGGAGCACCGTCGGCGTCTCGCGAGGCACCTTGGAGGGTGCCTCGGGTTCGGGCTTCGCGGGCTCCGCGATAGGGGGCTCGACCGGCTCGATCGGAGGCGATTCAACCAGCGGCGACAGTGCCGGCGTCACGTCGGGCTCGACGTCGTAGTCGTACGCTTCGTCGGCCGGCATCACCGGCGTGACCGTCATCGCACAGCCGGCGACGCTGACCGCGATGGCGAACACGACGGCGGCGTTACGCCAGGTCATCGGCCGCTCGCGAGCGCGGGCGCTGCCGCGGGCTTGCGGGCGGTCTCCACCGACGCCAGCGGAAGCGAAAGCCTGAACCACGCGCCGTTCCTGCCGTCGCCGCGGCCCGAGACCTCGATCCGTCCGCCTTGGGCGAGCGCGTATTCGCGCGCGATCGCGAGGCCGAGACCCGAACCCTTCACGCGTCCGTCCACCGGCGGGGGCCCCTGGTAGAACGATTCGAAAATACGGCTCCGGTCGGCCGCCGCGACGGCGCGGCCCTCGTCGATCACGTCGACCACTGCATAGCCGTCCTTGACGCCGACTCCGAGCTCGATCAGCGCGTTGCGGGGGGAGTATTTGATCGCGTTGGAAAGGAGGTTGTCGATGATCGTGCGCAGGCGCTCGGCGTCGCCGATGACGGTGGCGGGACGCATGCTGGCGTTGAACGTGATCATCCGCGCCAGCGCGGCCAGACGTTGTTCCCTGACGACGCGGCTGACCACGTCGGACAGTGCAACCGGGCCGAGCGCGGCGGGTTCAATAGCCCTCGTCTGCTGATACGCCAGCAGATCCTCGATCAGCTTCTGCAGCGACAGCGTGTTGTCGCGGACGATACGGACGATCTCGTGCTGGGCCTCGCTGAGCTTGCCGCCCACGTCGTCGCGAAGGAGCTCCGCGCCTTCCCGGACGGCCGTCAGCGGCGTCTTGAGTTCGTGCGATACGTGCCGCAGGAAGCGGGTCTGCTGCTCTTCGAGCTCGGACAACCGCGCGCGCAGCCACTCAAGACGCTGACCGACGTAGCGCAGGTCCTGCGGACCCGTCACTTTGATGGCGTGCGTGAAATCGGCGCTGCCCATCTGACGGATCGCCAGATCGAGCTGGCGGATGGGGCGGGCGATCAGCGTGGCGAAGAGAATGGCAAGTGCGATTGCGATACCCACGGTCGCAAGACCGACGTACAGCCACTTCTCGCGTCCCTGCGTCGCCGTTTCCTGCAGGCGTTCGATCGCGCGCTGTGTGAGCTGGCTGCTCGCCGCCAGCATCGACTGCGCGCCGTCGACGAGTTGCGCATAGCCATCCGCCAGCTCGACTGCGTCGTCGGGCGCGCGCTTCGGGACGATCAGCAGCTTGTGGAGCCGACTCTCGCGATCCGCGAGGTGGTCGAGCGCCGCCTCGGCGCCCGGCTCGAGCGGAAGTGCCGCGAGCTGGCGCGTGGTCTGCCTGAACTCGCCACGCAGTCGGGCGTACTCGTCGAGCAGCGCGGTGTCGTCGAGAATCAGGTGCTGGCGCGCGACGCGTTCGAGCGTCGTCGCCTGCTCGTACAGCAGCCTGCTCGTGCGTCCCGCTTGCGCCGCCTGCAGCACTTCCTGTCGACCCTGGGACTCGAGCCGGTCGAGCGAGAGGATCAGCTCGGCGAGCGCGTAGACGAGCGGCAGACTGACGAGCAGAAAGCCGAGCAGGATGAACTTGAGGAACGAGCGCGGGTAGTACACGCGTAAGCCGGATCGCCGTCGTTGGGCTGGCTATAATCGTTCGATTATGACACTCCCGCCCAAGACAACCACAGCGAGCGCTTGGCGCGATTGCGACGCATGCTGCGCGCGCAACCGGTGCTTGCGCTGATCGCGGCCGTCGCGTCCAACGGTGTCATCGGCCATGACGGTGCGTTGCCGTGGCGGCTTCCCGACGATCTGCGGCGGTTCCGCGAGCTCACGACGGGCCACGCGATCATCATGGGACGGCGCACGTGGAACTCGCTGCCGCATGCGCTGCCCGGACGGCAGAACATCGTCGTGACGCGTCGGCCTTCGTTCACGGCGAACGGCGCCGACGTCGCGTCGTCGCTCGACGACGCACTCGCGCGCGTGCAGCGGCCGGACCCGGCGTTCTGCATCGGCGGCGGCGAGCTCTATCGTGTCGCGTTGCCCCGCGCTCAGCTCGCATACATCACCGAGATCGATGCCGACTTCCAGGGCGACGCGACGTTTCCGGACCTCGATCGCGATCACTGGCGCGAGACCGCGCGCGAAACGCGCGTCTCATCGGCGCCCGACGCACTTCGTTACGCATTCGTCACCTACGCGCGGCGCACCGGCGCCGACTGATCACAGGAACCCTCAATGTCAGAAGGCGGATTTCACGTTCACGGTCCTCACGACCACGAGGTCGAGCATGCGGCGCATTCGGGCGACCCCATGTCGTCGCGAATCGCGGTCATGACGGCGATCTTCGCCACGATCGGCGCGTTCTTCGGGTACATGGCCGGCGCCACACAGAACGACGCACTGCTGTTCAAGAACGATTCGGCGATCCGCCGGACCGAAGCGTCCGATCAATGGAATTTCTACCAGGCCAAGAGCAGCAAGCAGAACCTGGCCGAGCTCGGTGCTGCGTTGTCGACCGGCGAACAGGCGACGCGCTATCGAACCGAAGCGGAACGATACGGCAAGGAAAAGCAGGACATCCTGGCCGAGGCGAAGAAACTGGAGAGGCGTTCCGAGGGACTGGAAACGCAAAGCGAGACATCGATGCACGTCCACCACCGCTGGGCGCAGGCCATGACGCTGATCCAGATCTCGATTGCACTGGCCGCGATCACGCTGCTGACGCGAAAGCGGTGGCTGCAACATGTGTCGTATGCGGTGGCGGGTGTGTCCGTCGCGCTCGGCGGACTGGCGCTGATGCACGTCTGAGCGCGCAGCGCAGATAGGCGCGGCGCGCCACTTGGCTGGTCGCGCGCGGGCTTTTCGTCGATAATGCGCTTCCAGACCGACATGCTT
>JBDTNI010000091.1:0-7253 GCA_039933815.1 Betaproteobacteria bacterium | reverse complement strand
CCAACACCGCCGACAGCGCGCCGTCGACACCGGCCCACAGCGCCGCGACCGCGGCAATCAGCAGCGTCGCGGCCGCCTGCCACACGAGCACGGCCTTGAACGGCCGCGTGGAAAGCGTTTTCGCCACGGTTCCCAAGGGCTGCGAAGGCCGCTGTTGCGCGCCCTTTCGCGAACCGCTGCGCAAAGTCCGCGATTTTAACCGCTTTCCGACGCCGATCGCAAACCCGTTTGGTGCGGCGCAACGGGCACCCGATCGGGCGCGGAGCAGCCCGTCAGCCGCCCGAAAGCGCGGCGACGATCATCAGCGGGTCGCCTGCCGGGATCGGCGTGGACAGGTCGCGTGTCGCGTCGCGACCCACGAACAGCTTGATGTGCGGACGCACGCGGCCCTGCTCGTCGATGATCCGGAACCGGATGCCCGGGAAATTGAGATCGAGCGCGGCGAGCACGCCGCGGATCGTCGGCGGCAGCTCCGGCGCCAGCACGGGGACGGCCACGCGGACGTCGGCCGCGCCGGTGTAGGAGCGCAACGGCGACGGAATGCGCACGTGAACGACCGTCGCCGCTTCGTGCGACGGGCGCGCTGTCATCCGGGTGCGATCTCGAGCGCGTAGATCTGCGGCAGATGCCGCGCAATGCAGCGAAAGCTCCGGCCCTCGTCGCGGCTGCCCCACACCTCGCCCGACGTCGTGCCAAAGTAGATGCCCGTTGGATCCCGCGTATCCGCCGTCATCGCCTGGCGCTTGACCGTCCACCACGCCTGCGACTGCGGCAGCCCCTGGTTCTGACGCTTCCACGTCCGGCCGCCGTCACGCGACCGGTACACGGCCGGACGGCCGCCCGGCGCGGTCCGCGGCCAGACGCTGGTTCCGTCCATCGGCAGCACCCACAGCGTGTCGGGGTCGCGCGCGTGCACGGCGAGCGGAAACCCCACGTCGCCCACCGACTTCGGCATGGTCGCGCCGATGTCCTGCCAGGTGTCTCCCGGTCGGTCGAGCCGGTAGATGCCGCAATGGTTCTGCTGGTACAGGCGGTCGGGATTGCTGCCGGCAAACCGGACGCAGTGCGGATCGTGACCGTAATCGAGCGGCGGTTCCGGCATGAAGTTCGCCCTCACACCCTTGTTGAGGGGCCGCCACTGGACGCCGGCGTCGATCGTTTCGAAGACGCCTCCGCTCGACATGCCCAAATACATGTGCGCCGGCTCGCGGGGATCGATCAGGATCGAATGCATTTTGGGACCGTCGGGCGTGCCGTCCTGGTCGCCGCCGCACCAGGCCTTCCGATCGGGATGGGCGTTGAAGCCATTGACGCCATCCCAGGTCGCGCCGGCGTCGGCCGAGCGGAACAGGCCCTGCGGCGACGTTCCCGCGTACCACACCGCGGGCTCGCTCGAGTGGCCCGGCGTCAACCAGAACGTGTGGTCGACGACCCGGCCGCCGTCTTCGGCGAACGCCGGCGGTCGCACGGCTTCCTTCCACGTTCGGCCCGCGTCGCTCGACCTGAAGACCGTCGGGCCGAGATGCCCGGTTCGGGCCGCGGCAAGGTAGGTGCGTCCGTCGCGCGGATCGGCGATCGCGTGGTGGACGATGTGGCCCAGGAACTGCGGGCCGGCGAGACGCCAGCCGTTGCGGGCGACGTCGCCGGTGACGGTCCACAAACCCTTGCGGGTCGCGACGAGGATGCGCGTCTTGCGCAAGGGCGCTGCGCGCGCCGCCGATGCGGATCGGGCCATTCATTGCCTCCGGAAACGTGACGACCCCACGGCACGATGATCCGGAGGCACGAAGGGTGAAACGCTACGCCGCGGCGCATCGCGGAGCAAGCCGGGGTTGAAATTAACGGCTGCGGCTGCGATGCTGCCGGGCAAGCTTCGCCGCTGGCCATCCGGACAGCGTTCCCTTTCCATCCAGGAGTGCGTATGACGATCAAAGTCGGTGACCGGCTGCCGGCCGGCACGCTGCAGGAATTCCACGACGTCGAGAAGGACGGCTGCGCTATCGGGCCCAACCCCGTGACGATCGAAAGCCTTACCCGCGGCAAGAAGGTGGTGCTGTTCGGACTCCCCGGCGCGTTCACGCCGACGTGCTCGGCGAAGCACGTGCCCAGTTACGTCGCCGACTACGACAAGCTGAAGGCGAAGGGCGTCGACACGATCGCGTGCATGTCGGTGAACGACGCGTTCGTCATGGGGGCGTGGGGCCGCGACCAGCACGCAACCGACAAGGTCCGGATGCTGGCCGACGGCAGCGCCGAGTACACGAAAGCACTCGGGCTCGAGCTCGACCTCACCGCCCGCGGGATGGGCATGCGCTGCCAGCGCTTCTCGATGCTCGTGGATGATGGCGTGGTCAAGACGCTCAACATCGAAGGTCCGGGAAAGTTCGAGGTGTCGGGCGGCGACACGATGCTCGCACAGCTGGGCTGAGTGACGCGCGGAAGGGTGAGCGCACACTCGCGCGTTTACCCTGCGCGCCAGTGCCGCTATGACTTGCCGAAGTGCTCGATGATGCCGTCGAGCTGATCGAGCGACGAGTAGCGGATAACGATTCTGCCGGCGCCCTGTCGGCCGGGCTCGATCCGCACCACGGCGCCGAGCCGTTCCGCCAGGTCATTCTCGAGTCGCGCGGTGTCGGCATCGTAGGCCGGCTTTCCCTTGCGGCGGGCGGCGCGGCGAGCCGGGTTGAGGAGGCCATGCACCAGCCGCTCGGTTTCGCGGACCGACAGCGAACCGTCGACCACGCGTGCCGCCGCGCCTGCCTGCTGCTCGATCGGCAACGCAAGGAGCGCGCGGGCGTGGCCCATCTCGATCGCGCCGTCGTGCAGGTATTCCTGCACCGGCGGCGCCAGCGCGTTCAGGCGCAACAGGTTCGACACGGCGCTGCGCGAACGGCCCACGGCCTTGGCCGCCGAATCATGCGTCAGGCCGAACTCGTCGATGAGCCGTTGCAGGCCCTTCGCCTCTTCGAGCGGATTCAGGTCCTCGCGCTGGATGTTCTCGATCAATGCGACCGCGAGCGCGGACTGGTCCGGGACGTTCTTCACCAGCGCCGGAATGTCGCGCAGTCCGGCCTGCTGGGCGGCGCGCCACCGCCGCTCGCCCGCCACGATTTCGAAGCGCCCGCCGTCGACGGGGCGAACGAGAATCGGCTGCATGACCCCCTGCTCGCGAATGGAAAGCGCCAGCTCGGCAAGGGATGCGGCGTCCATTTTCGTCCGCGGCTGATACTTGCCGGGACGCAGCCGATCGATCGAAATCGTCTGCAGCGAATCGCCGGCCGGCGCGGCCTCGTCCGACCCGGCGAGTAGCGCATCGAGACCGCGGCCGAGGCCCTTGGGTCGGATCATCAGATTTCCCTCACGTGTGATCGGCACCGGCGCGCCGGCGGCGGCGCGTTTGCACGGTCATGCGGCCGACGCGGTGTCGCCGGCGGAAGCTGTGTCGTCCGGTCCAGCGGACGGGCCCCGGCGGTGTGTAAGCGCTTGCTCTCGAGCTTCCATCCTGCGGATGACTTCGCCCGCCAGCGCGAGATACGCAAGCGCCCCCTTCGACTTGGGTTCGAGTCCGAGCGCCGGCATGCCGTGCGACGGCGCCTCGGCCAGCCGGATGTTGCGCGGAATGACGGTGCGGTACAGGCGATCGCCGAAGTGGCGCTCGAGTTCGGCTGCGACGTTCAATGCCAGCGTGTTGCGCGGGTCGTACATCGTGCGCAGCAGTCCTTCGATCTCGAGGCGGGGGTTGAGGTGGGCGCGGACCTTCTTGACCGTCTGCACGAGATCGGACAGTCCCTCGAGCGCGTAGTACTCGCACTGCATCGGGATCAGCACCGCGTCGGCGGCGCAGAGCCCGTTCAGCGTCAGCAGCGACAGCGACGGCGGACAGTCCAGAAAGATGAAATCGTAGTCGCCGGCCACGGTGTCAATCGCGTCGCGCATCTGACGCAACGCCTCGGCGAGCGCGTCCTTGAGACGCGTCTCGCGCTCGGGCAGATCGACGAGCTCGACTTCGGCGCCGGCGAGCTCGCGATTGGCAGGCACCACGTCGAAGCCGCCCGATTCGGACCGGCGCCGGACATCGGCCAGCGTCGCCTCGCCGAGCAGCACGTGATAGACGGTCCGCGCGCAGGCGCGCTTGTCGAGACCCGAACCGGTCGTCGCGTTGCCCTGCGGATCGAGGTCGATGACGAGCACGCGCCGCTTCATCGCGACGAGACTGGCCGCGAGGTTCACCGTGGTCGTCGTCTTCCCGACGCCACCCTTCTGGTTCACCACGGCGAGCGTTCGCGTCATCGTGCGTCACGACGGCGCATCAGCACGACGTGGCGCTCCGCGTTCACGCCGGCAACCTCGAGCGCCTGGGTCGACACGTGCTCGATCTCGGGCGGCAGCGCGTCGATCTCGGCGTGCGGGATCGTTCCCTTCATCGCGACGATCATGCCACCGGGCGCGACCCGCGGCGCAGCGGCGCGCGCAAAGGTCGCCAGGTCGGAAAAAGCCCTCGAGATCACGACATCGAACGGCGCTTCGGGCTCGTAGGCCTCGACGCGCGCGGCGACGGCCTCGGCGTTCGCGAGCCCGAGCTCGATGATTGCCTGGGTGACGAACGTCACTTTTTTCTGGTTCGAATCGAGCAGCACGCACGTCCAGGTGGGACGTGCGATCGCCAGCGGAATGCCGGGCGTCCCACCGCCTGTCCCCACATCGAGCACGCGGACGGCATCGCCGGCGGGCAACACCGGGAGCACCGCCAGCGCGTCATTCACGTGATGCGTGATCATTCGTGGACGGTCGCGGATGGCGGTCAGGTTGTACGCGCGATTCCATTTTGCGAGCAGGTCGACATAGTTCAGCAGCTGGATGCGCGCCGCCGCCGGCAGTGCATGGCGTTCGGTGTCCGGCTCCGCCGGCGTCCCGTCGTCTCCTTCAAGCGGCACCGGTCTGCCGGCGCGCGCCGCGCGCGTGTGCTGCGGCTGCCGGTCGATCATGCCGTGCGCGCCACGCCCGACGATGCCCCCGCGGCCGCGGCCGACTGCCTGCGGCGCAAATGGACCAGGAGAAGCGAGATCGCCGCCGGCGTGACGCCCGACATGCGCGCGGCCTGTCCCAGCGTGTCGGGACGCTGCGCAGCAAGTTTCTGGCGGACCTCGTTCGATAGCCCGCGAACCGACGCGTAGTCGAGATCACGCGGCAGGCTCAGTTGAGCCTGCTCGATCTCACGGCCGACCTCGATATGCTGCCGTTCTATATATCCTTGATATTTAATGGATACTTCGACCTGCTGTGCAACGTCTACGCTCGGGGCGGGCGTTCCGGCACCCGCGAGGGAATGCAGGCCGCGGTAGGTCACGCCGGGTCGACGCAGCAGATCGGCCAGCGAGCGCTCCCGGTCGAGCGGCTGGCCGAGCACCTGCTCAGCCGCGTGGCGCTCCACCACGCTCGGGCTGAGCCGCGTCGATTTCAATCGCTCCAGCTCACCGGCAACGGCGTCCCGCTTTCGCGAAAACGCGTCCCAGCGGGCGTCGTCCACGAGGCCGAGACGCCGGCCGTGCTCGGTCAGCCGGAGGTCGGCGTTATCCTCGCGCAGCTGCAGCCGGTACTCGGCGCGCGACGTGAACATCCGGTACGGTTCCGACACGCCGCGGGTGATCAGGTCGTCGACGAGCACGCCGACATAGGCTTCGTCGCGGCGCGGACACCACCCCGCTTCGCCCGCTGCGTGCCGAGCGGCGTTGACTCCGGCGAGCAATCCCTGCGCGGCCGCTTCCTCGTACCCGGTGGTGCCGTTGATCTGGCCCGCGAAGAACAGCCCGCCGATCGCCTTGGTTTCAAGCGTGGCGTGCAAAGCGCGCGGGTCGAAATAGTCGTACTCGATCGAGTAGCCGGGGCGAAGGATGTTCGCCCGTTCGCATCCGGGCAGCGACCGGACGAGCGCCAGCTGAACGTCGAACGGCAGCGACGTCGAGATCCCGTTCGGATAGATCTCCGCCGTATCAAGACCCTCGGGCTCGAGGAAGACCTGGTGACTCTCACGTTGCGCGAAGCGGACCACCTTGTCCTCGATGGAGGGGCAGTAGCGTGGACCCACGCCCTGGATGACACCGGTGAAGAGCGGCGACCGGTCGAGGCCGCCGCGGATGATGGCATGGGTCTGCGGCGTGGTTTTCGTGATCCAGCAGCACACCTGGCGGGGGTGGAGCGCGCCATTACCCATGAACGAGAACACCGGAGTCGGCTCATCGCCCGGCTGCGGCGTGAGGCTCGAGAAATCGATCGTCCGGCCATCGAGCCGCGGCGGCGTGCCGGTTTTAAGGCGGCCCGCAGGGAGGGCGAGTTCGCGCAGCCTTGCCCCCAGGCGTTTGGCGGGCGGGTCACCTGCGCGGCCCGCCTCGTAATGCTTCAGGCCGACGTGAATCAGTCCCGACAAGAACGTACCGGTCGTCAGCACGACGGCCGAGGCTTCGAAGGTGAGCCCGATCTGCGTGACCACGCCTCTGACGACATCGCCTTCCAACAGGAGGTCGTCGACGGGTTGCTGGAAGAGCGTCAGGTTCGGTGCATTCTCGAGACGGTGGCGAATCGCGCGACGGTAGAGAACCCGATCTGCCTGCGCACGCGTCGCACGAACCGCCGGGCCCTTGCTGGCGTTCAGGACCCTGAACTGAATGCCCGCTTCGTCGGTGGCCAGCGCCATCGCGCCCCCGAGCGCATCGACCTCTCGAACCAGGTGCCCCTTGCCGATGCCCCCTACCGACGGATTGCACGACATCTGCCCGAGCGTTTCGAGATTGTGCGTGAGCAGCAGCGTGGCGCGACCCGCGCGAGCGGACGCCAGCGCCGCCTCGGTGCCGGCGTGGCCGCCGCCGACGACGATCACGTCGAAGTGCTGTGGATATCTCATGCGCGCCTCGCCCTCATCGATACATTCTACGGCGTTGCAGGTCGCGCGGGCTCCGCACCGGTGTTCCACGTGAAACATGACCGCGCCGGAGCATCCAGTCGATCTTCAAGTGCTCTCGCACCGCGGCGGCGATTTTCACTCGCTCGGCGCGAATGAATGTTTCACGTGAAACAGCCCTGGGCGGTAGCGGCGGAGGCGACCGATATGCCGCTGTCGAGCGCTTCAATAATGTCGGCCAACGCTAGGACAAGCCCGCCCCAGGTTCACCGGTTGACCATAATTTCACCAATATTTCTGTAAATACTAAACATATCATGTACTTGCCTACGTTTCAATTCGACCGACGAGCCGATCG
>JBDTNI010000090.1:0-7284 GCA_039933815.1 Betaproteobacteria bacterium | reverse complement strand
CCGACCCCCCGCAAAAACGAAGATGAGTAAGCGCCGCGAAGGACGCGAAACCGCGTGCGAAAAAGCGCGCCGCGAAACCCGCCGCCAAGGCCGGAACGAACTGAACGCCCCGCTTCCGGAAGACGTTTCGAGCGACACGTCCGGCGCCGAGCTCGACGCGATCTTCGGCGACGGCGGAACGCTCGCGCACAAGCTGCCGGGCTTCCGTTTCCGCGCCCAGCAGCTGGAGATGGCGCAGGCCGTCGCCCGCGCGATCATCCGCCGCCAGCCACTCGTCGCCGAAGCCGGTACAGGCACGGGCAAGACGTTCGCCTACCTCGTGCCCGCGTTGCTGTACGGCGGCAAGGTCATCGTCTCGACCGGCACGAAGACGTTGCAGGACCAGCTGTTCGAGCGCGACCTGCCGCTGATCCGCGACGCGCTCGCCGCGCCGATCACCGTGGCGCTGCTGAAGGGTCGTGCCAACTACGTTTGTCATCATCATCTCGAACGCACGGCACGCGAGGGCCGGCTGCCAACTCGTGCCGACGCGCGCTACCTGCCCAGGATCGTCGATTTCGCCCGGGCCAGCTCGCGCGGCGATCGTGCCGAGCTGGCCGACGTGCCCGAGAACGCGGCGATCTGGCCGCTCGTCACGTCGACGCGCGACAACTGCCTCGGCAGCAACTGCGCGTTCCATCGCGACTGCTTCGTGATGAAGGCCCGCAAGGAAGCGCTCGACGCCGACGTCGTCGTCGTCAACCACCACCTGTTCTTCGCCGACATCACGCTGCGCGACGGCGGTCTCGCCGAGCTGCTGCCCGCCTGCAATACGGTGATCCTCGACGAGGCCCACCAGTTGCCCGACACCGCCACGCTCTTTTTCGGCGAGCAGACCACCGCCGGCACGCTGGCGGAACTCGCGCGCGATGCCGAGGCCCTCGCCCGTTCGCAGCTGCGCGACGTCCCCGACCTGCCGGACGCGAGCGCCGAACTCGCGCCGCTGATGCGCAAGTTCCGGCTTGCCGCGGGCGACACGCCCGGCAAGTTCTCGCAGCAGACGCTCGAAAGCCGCGACGGTTTCCGCGACGCGCTGGAGGCATTGACCGCCGGCGTCGACCGGCTGGCGTCGGAAATGCAGCTCGTCGCCGACCGCAGCGAGGACGTCGCATCGATCGCGCGCCGCGCGGAAGCTGCCGCAGAAGCGCTCGACCGCTGGCAGGCCGGGCTGGGCCGCACCGACGACGCCGACGAGTGGATCCGGTGGATGGACGTCAGCCCTCAGGGCTGGCAGCTGCATGCGTCGCCGCTGTCGGTGGCCGACGTGTTCAGGCGCCAGGTCGACGACACCGGGCGCGCGTGGATCCTCACATCCGCGACGCTCGCCGTCGGGCGCGATTTCGAGCTCTACACGTCGCAGCTCGGGCTCGGCGACGCCGAAACCGGCTGCTGGGAAAGCCCGTTCGACTACCCGACGCAGGGGCTGCTGTACGTGCCGCGCGGACTGCCCCCGCCGAACAGCATCCTGCACACCAACGCCGTCGTCGACGCCGCGATACCCGTTCTGAAGGCGAGCGGCGGACGCGCGTTCCTGCTGTTCACGACGCTGCGCGCGCTCAATGCGGCACGCGACCGGTTGACGGCCGCGCTGGAACGCGAGGGTCTGGCGTTTCCGGTGCTCGTGCAGGGCGACGGCTCGAAGACAGAACTCCTGCTGCGCTTCCGCGCACTCGGCAACGCGGTGCTGCTCGGCAGCGCGAGCTTCTGGGAGGGCGTCGACGTGCCGGGCGAGGCGCTGTCGGTCGTCGTGATCGACAAGCTGCCGTTCGCGCCGCCGGACGATCCGCTGCTGGCGGCGCGCCTCGCGCGACTCGCGGCAGAAGGAGGCAACGCCTTCATGGACTGGCAGCTGCCGCAGGCGGCGATCAGCCTCAAGCAGGGCGCGGGAAGACTCATCCGGACCGAGACCGACCGCGGCGTGCTGATGTTGTGCGACCCGAGACTGGTGGACAAGCCGTACGGCCGCAAGATCTGGCAAAGCCTGCCGCCGATGAAGCGAACGCGGGACGTCGGCGACGTGCTCGCGTTCTTCGCCAAGGCTCCAGCCGCTGCCGTCGACTGAGCCCGTCGCAGAACTTCCGACTTGCCCCTTTGCCACGCCGCCGACCGAAGGGCCGTCCCGAGGCGGCGGCGGAAGCAATTACCCGCGCAAAGTATCGTGCGAGCGAAGCGAGCGAAACGTTGCGCGGAAGCTCGTCACCATACTTTCCACCACGGTTTCTCGGGCACGCCCGCGATGTAGAGGCTCTGCGGGTAGGTTTTCACGAGAATGCGATGCGCGTCGTCGGCGAGCTGTTTCAGGCCCATCTTCTCGTAGCTATGCACCATCACGTCGAGCGCGTGCTCGTTCGAGGGCGTCTCGGGGTAGCTGACGAGCGCAGCCTGCGCGCGATTGGCGGCGGCGATATAAGCGCCGCGCGAGTAGTAGTACCGGGCGACGTTGACCTCGTACATCCCGAGTGCGTTGGTCAGGTAGCGCATGCGCAACTGCGCGTCCTCGGCGTAGCGGCTCTGCGGAAACTTCTGCGCGAGCTCGCGAAACGCCGCGAACGATTCGCGCATCGATTTCGGATCGCGTTCCGCGAGGTCGAGCTCATAGACATATCCGAACAGGCCCTGGTCCTCGCGGAAGAAGACGAGCCCCTTCAGGTAGTACGCGTAGTCGACGCTGGGGTGGTTCGGGTACGTGCGAATGAACCGGTCCAGCGCGGCGGTGGCAGTGATCTGCTCGCCCTGGCGCCAGTTCGCGTACGCGCCCTCGAGGGTGGCCTGCTGCGCGAACCGGCCGTACGGATATCGCGCTTCGAGCGTCTCGAACAGCTTGATCGCCCGCGTATAATTCCCGTCGAGCAGCGCCTCGTGCGCGTCGCGATACAGATGGTCGGCCGTCCAGCCGGAAGTCTCATCCTTGACGTCGGGCAGCAGCCCGCATCCCGCCACCGCGAGCGCCAGCAAGGCACCCGCGATCCAAACCCGCCATTTCGAACCCTTCGACATCGTCATCGGCATCCTTCGTGAATCACGCGAATTATAGCCGACCGCCGGCACCCGGCGCGGCTGCGCCGGTGCCTGCGCCATCCACGGCGGGCGCGCTCAGGGAACACGTCGTTCCCGACGCGTTTGCCGGCCTTCGCCTCGACCAGGCACTCGCGCGCATGCTGCCGGAGCACTCGCGCAGCCGCCTCAAGTCGTGGATCGATGCCGAACGCGTGACCGTCGACGGAACGGCCTGGGACGCGAAGCGGCGCGTCGCCGGCGGCGAGCGCATCGGCGTCGCCGAACCGCCGGCGCGCGAGTCGGCCGACGCGCCGCAGGCGATTGCGCTCGACGTCGCGTACCAGGACGCCGCGCTGATCGTGGTGCGCAAACCGGCGGGGCTTGTCGTCCATCCGGGCAACGGCAACCGCGACGGAACGCTGCTGAATGCGCTGCTCCATCACGACCCGGAGCTTGCCGCGCTCCCGCGCGCCGGGATCGTCCACCGGCTCGACAAAGACACGAGCGGGCTCATCGTGATCGCCAGAACGCCGCAGGCGCATACCGATCTCGTGCGACAGCTCGCCGCACGAACGGTGAAACGCGAATACGTTGCAGTCGCGCGCGGCGACGTCAAGCGCGCGACGATCGTCGACGCGCCCATCGGCCGTCATCCGACGCAGCGAACGACGCAGGCGATCGTCGCGAACGGCCGGCCGGCTCGCACGCACGTCGACGTCATCGAGCGCTTCGGCGCGGCGACCCTCGTGCGCTGCACACTCGAAACGGGCCGGACCCATCAGATTCGCGTCCACCTGGCCGCGATCGGCCATCCGCTGATCGGCGACGCGCTGTACGGGGGCCGTCATCCGTCGGGCGTGCCCCACTTCGGCCGCCAGGCGCTGCACGCCGCGCGCCTCGGCCTCGTCCATCCCGTCGACCGCCAGTCGATGACGTGGGATGCGGCACCGCCCGACGACTTCGCCCGACTCGTCGAAGCCCTCCGCGCGGCGCCGCGCATCGCACCGTGAACGAATCCGCCCTCGCCGCGCACCACCGGACGACGTCACTGCGCGAACGCTTCGCGGTGGCGGGACTCGACTGGATCGTGCCGTGCTGGGACGCCCCGTCGAAGGTCCAGGCATTCGTCACCACCCGCAGTGCAGGCGCGGGACCCGACGCGAGCGTCCCGCTCGACCTCGGACGCGAACCGTGGCCCGGGAACGACGACATAGCCGGTAACCGCCGGCGCGCGCAGGTGTACCTGCCCGGATCACCGCGGTGGCTCGAGCAGGTGCACGGCACCGGCGTCGTGCGCGTCGCCCGCGGCGAAGCGCACGGACCGCCGCCGCCAAAGGCCGACGCCGCAGTGACGCGCGACGTCGACACGGTGCTCGCCGTCCGCATCGCCGACTGCCTGCCGGTACTGTTCAGCGCGACCGACGGTTCGGTCATCGGCATCGCGCATGCGGGCTGGCGCGGACTCGCCTCGGGCGTGCTCGAAACCACGCTGCGCGCGATGGATCGCGCGCCGTCGGACATCGTCGCGTGGCTGGGACCGTGCATCGGTGCCACGGCGTTCGAAGTCGGTCCCGACGTCGAAGCGGCATTCGCCGCCGACGGCGACGCGGTGGACGCGCTGCGGGCCGGCCGGCCCGGCAAGTGGCACGCCGACCTGCACCGGCTCGCGCGGCGGCGGCTCGCGCGCGCCGGCGTCGCCCGCGTCGACGCCCTCGCGGCGTGCACCGCCACGGACGCGGCGCGCTTCTTCTCGTTCCGGCGCGATCACACGACCGCGCGCATGGCCGCCTTCATCTGGCGCACCGGATGACCACGCTGCTGCACATCGTCGTCGCGGCGATCGCGGGTGGCGTGCTGTCGACGGCGGCCGCGGCGGCGACGCTGCGCATGCACGCCGTGTGGATCCCGCGGTTCGTCTCGTTCGCCGTCGGCGCGTTGCTCGGCGCCGTCTTTCTCGAGCTGCTTCCGCATGCGCTCGAAACCGGACGGCCCGAGCCGGTGATGCTGACGGTGCTGATCGGGCTGCTGGGCTTCTTTCTGCTCGAAAAGCTCGTGCTGTGGCGGCACGCGCACGGTCACCACGCGCACTCCGACGAGCGCAACGAAAGCGAGCACGAGCACGCGATGCATGGCCATCCGGCACCCGGCGACGGCGGCCGGTCGGGATTGATGATCCTCATCGGCAATGGCGTGCACAACTTCTGCGACGGCATCGTGATCGCCGCCGCGTTCCTCGCGGACAGCGCGCTGGGATTGGCGACGACGTTCGCGATCGTCGCGCACGCGGTGCCGCAGCAGGTCGGCGATTTCGCCGTGCTGCTGCACTCCGGTTTCACGCGTTCGCGCGCATTCGCCTACAACGTCGTGGCCGGCGCGGCGACGCTGGCTGGCGCGCTCGCCGCCTACGGCGCGCTCGCCGACATGCAGCAGGTGCTGCCGACGGTGCTCGGTATCGCGGCGGCGAGCCTGCTCTACGTCGCGGTTGCCGATCTGATCCCGAGCCTGCACCGCCGCTCAGAACCGGTCGAGACGCTGCGGCAGATGCTGTGGATCGCGCTCGGCGTCGCGATCATCGCCACGACGCACGCGCTGCTGGAGCCGCGCTAACATCGGGACTCGCGGAGTCGAAGCCGCCGCTTTGGATGCCCTTTGCATGACGCCCGCCGCCACCGCTTCGTACCTGTTCGACCCGGAATCCGTCGCTGCGCTGCAGGAAGCGTACGGGGCGCGGCTCCGCCAATTGTGGTCGGCGGCGATGGAGACGCTCGCCACGCCGGGCGCGACGATGCCGCCGATCTTCGCCGACGTCGACGGTGACAAGCGCTTCCGCTCGCCCGTCTGGCGTGAACAGCCGTTCTACGCGTGGATGAAGCAGGCGTATCTGCTGTACGCCGAATACCTGACGTCGCTCGCCGCGCTCGCCAACCTGCCGCCCCCCGAAAAGCGGCGGCTTGCATTCCTGATTCAGCAGTTCATCTACGCGATCGCGCCGACGAACTTTCCGGCGACCAACCCCGACGTGCTGGCGCGCGCGCTCGAGACGGACGGCCGGAGTCTCGTCGCGGGACTGCGAAACCTCGCCAGCGACGTCGGCAAGGGCCGCATCACGATGAGCGACGCGGCCGCGTTCGCGCCCGGGCGCAACCTCGCCGTCACGCCGGGCGCCGTCGTGTACCGCAACGCGCTGATCGAACTCATCCAGTACGACGCGACGGCACCGACGGTCGCACGCGCGCCGCTGCTGATCGTACCGCCGTGCATCAACAAGTTCTACATCCTCGACCTGCGGCCCGAGAACTCTTTCGTGCGCCACGCCATCGCGCAGGGACAGACGGTGTTCATGATCTCGTGGCGCAACGTGCCGGCCGAGCTCGGCGCACTGACGTGGGACGACTACCTGCAACAGGGCGTGCTTGCGGCGCTCGACGCCGCGCGCGCGATCGCCGGCGCACGCCGGGTCAATACGCTGGGCTTCTGCGTCGGCGGCACGCTGCTCGCGTGTGCGCTCGCCGTGCTCGCGGCGCGCAACGACGAATCGGTGTCGAGCGTGACGCTGCTGACGACGATGCTCGACTTCGCCGATTCCGGCGACATCGGCGTCTACATCACGCCCGAGTCGCTCGCTGCGCGGGAGCCGGCGCTGGCGGCCGGCCAGCGCGTCCGCGGCGGCGAAATCGCCGGCGCGTTCGCAAGCCTTCGTCCCAACGACCTCGTCTGGAATTACGTCGTCAGCAGCTACCTGCAGGGTCGCACGCCAGCGGCGTTCGACCTGCTGCATTGGAACGGCGACTCGGCCAACCTGCCGGGGCCGATGTACTCGTACTATCTGAACAACATGTACGTACGCAACCGGTTGCGCGATCCCGGCGGTCTGACGATGCTGGGCGAATCCATCGATTTACGCCGCATCGCCGCACCCGCGTACGTGTTCGCCTCACGCGACGACCACATCGTGCCGTGGCGCGGCGCCTATGCCACGCGCGCGCTCGTCGGCGGCGAGTCGACGTTCGTGCTCGGCGCGTCGGGGCACATCGCCGGTGTCGTCAATCCGCCCGCACCACGCAAGCGCAACTACTGGACGACCGGAAGCGCCGCGTCGGACGCCGAGCATTGGCTCGCCGGTGCCACGAGCCACGAGGGGAGCTGGTGGCCGCACTGGTATGCCTGGCTCGCGCGGCACTCGGGCGGCCGACGACGCGCGCCGCGCCGCGCCGGCAATGCGCAGTACCCCGCACTCGTTGCGGCGCC
>JBDTNI010000089.1:0-7286 GCA_039933815.1 Betaproteobacteria bacterium | reverse complement strand
CCGGGCGTGAAAATTGCGATTACAATGAACACGGCTTCAAATGCCGGGTTCCCGCGGGTCACTATTTCATGATGGGCGACAACCGCGATAACAGCGACGACAGCCGTTACTGGGGATTCGTGCCTGACGACCACATCCGAGGCAGGGCGTTCTTCATCTGGTTCAACTGGGACGACATCGCCTCGCTGGCGTTCAAACGCGTGGGAAGCAGCATCCACTGACGTGACGGGGAGGGGAAGCGTGGCTGAAAATCAGCGTGGGTTGTCGATGACAGGGTTCCTGTTCACGACAGTTGTCATCATCATCTTCGCCTTGGTTGCGTTTCGTGTCGGCCCTTCCTACATCGAGTATTTCACCGTGCAGAAGGCCCTCGATCAGACGATGCTCGACGTGCAGAACCCGACGATCAGCGAGATCAAGCGTTCGATGGACCGGCGGCTTTCGGCCGACTATGTGGACGCCGTCAATGCCGGCGAGGTGATCGTCAGTCGCGAAGGCAACCAGATCGTCGCGACGCTCGCGTGGCAGAAGGTGCTGCACATGATCGGGAACGCCAGCATCCTCCTCGAGTTCGAGGCGCGCTCCGCGAAGGGCTAGCACGGTTGAGCGAACCATCGCGCCTCGCGATCGACCACGATTTCCGTCATCCCCGCCTGCTGCACCAGGCGCTCACGCACCGCAGTTTCGGCACGCCGCACAACGAGCGGCTCGAGTTCGTCGGCGACGCAGTGCTCGGTTGCGTGATCGCGCTTTCCCTGTTCGAGCGTTTTCCCGACCTCGCCGAAGGCAAGCTGTCCCGTGCTCGCGCGCATCTCGTCCGGCAGGAAACGCTGGCGGGGCTGGCCGACCGGTTTGGCATCGGCACGATGCTTCGCGTCGGCAACCTGTCCGCCAAGGGCGACGCGGTCCACACTGAATCGATGCTGGCGGACGCGATGGAGGCGGTCTTCGGCGCCGTGTTCCTCGACGCGGGCTTCGACGCTGCGCGCAAGGTGATCGAAGCCGCCTACGACGGGTTGCTGCGCGACGCCGATCCCGCGACGCTCGGCAAGGATCCGAAGACGCACCTGCAGGAACTGCTGCACAAGCGCCAACTGGCCGAACCGCAGTACGAAATCGTTGCCGCGACAGGCAAGGCGCACGCTCGGCAGTTCACCGTCGAATGCCGGATTGCGTCGCTGGCGATCGCCACGCTCGGTGAAGGCAGCAGCCGGCAGGTCGCGGAGCAGGCGGCTGCGGCAGCCGCCTTGAGCGCGATTCCGGACACCACGACGGTATCGCGTGGCTGACGTCGCGGTCGCGCGTTGCGGCCACGTGGCAATCGTCGGTCGTCCGTCGGTCGGCAAGTCCACGCTGCTCAACGCGCTGGTCGGCGCGCGGATCAGCATCACGTCGAAGAAGCCGCAGACGACGCGGCACCGTATCGCCGGCATTCGCACCAGCGGCGGCGCCCAGTTCGTCTTCGTCGACACGCCGGGCTTCCAGAAGCAGCACGCGTCGAAGCTCAACGACCGGCTGAACCGGACGGTGCGCGAAGCGCTGGCGGGCGTCGACGTCGTCGTGCTGGTGATCGACGCGTCGCAGGTGACCGCCGCGGATCGCACGGTGATCGATCTGCTGCCCGCCGATCGCCCAGTGATCGTTGCGATGAACAAGGTCGATGCCCTTGCGGACAAGCGGTCGATGCTGCCGCGCATGGCGGAGATCGCTGCGCTGCGACCGTTTGTCGCGCTGATCCCGGTTTCTGCGGAGCGTGGAACCGATCTTCCGGTTCTCGCGACGACGATCGCCGCCCAGCTGCCTCCCGGTCCGGCGCTGTATGCGGAGGACGAAATCACCGATCGCGACGAGCGCTTTCTTGCGTCGGAATTCATTCGCGAGAAGATCTTCCGGCAGCTCGGCGACGAGATTCCCTATTCGACGGCCGTGACGATCGACAGCTTCGAGCACGACGGAGACCTGCGACGCATTCGCGCCACTGTGCTCGTGGACAAGCCGAGCCAGCGCGCAATACTGGTCGGGGAGGGCGGCAGCCGCATGAAGGCGATCGCCTCGCAGGCGCGCTCGGACATGGAGACGCTGTTTGGCGGCAAGGTATTTCTCGACGTGTGGGTTCGCGTCAAGCGCGGGTGGGCCGACAGCGACGCGACGCTTCGCCGCCTGGGCTACTGAGGCGCCGGCGGACGCAGCCATGAAGCCTCAGCGCGACCGACGCGACGACGAGCCGGCTTTCGTGCTCCACACGTACGCGTATCGTGAGACGAGCATGATCGTCGAGGCTTTCACCGAGCATCACGGGCGCATGGCGATGGTGGCGCGCGGAGCCCGGCGTCCGCGGTCAGAGCTTCGCGGAATCCTGCAGGCGTTCCAGCCATTGGCGCTGTCGTGGGCGGGAGCGGCGGAATTGAAGACGCTGGTCAAGGCCGAATGGCGGGGCGGGCTCGCGTTGCCCGGCGGTGCTGCGCTTCTGTGCGGCTTCTACCTGAACGAGCTGTTGCTGAAGCTCCTGCCGCGCGAGGATCCGCACCCGGCACTGTGGACGGCGTACGCGTCGGCGCTGCATTCGCTGACGACGAAGCCGCAGGCGGCCGCGCAATCGGCGACGCTGCGGCAGTTCGAGGTCCGCCTGCTCGCGGAAGCCGGGTATGCGCTGCCGCTGACGCGTGACGCCGACACCGGCGCACCGATCGACGCCGACCAACGCTACGATTACGTTTTCGACCGCGGACCGCGGCTGCATGCCGCAGAACCGCGGTTGCAGGGGCCGGTGGTGCGGGGTGCGACGCTTATCGCGCTCGCGACCGACCGGTACCCGGACGCCGACGTCGCGTCCGAAGCGAAGCGGCTGATGCGCGGTATTCTCGATCACTATCTCGAGGAACGACGAATCTTCAGCCGCCGTGTCGTGCAGGATCTCGCGGCCCTCGAGGACGACCG
Source organism: Betaproteobacteria bacterium (assembly GCA_039933815.1). GTDB lineage: Bacteria > Pseudomonadota > Gammaproteobacteria > Burkholderiales > Casimicrobiaceae > VBCG01. Next base: position 4,349 of record JBDTNI010000089.1, on the reverse strand, counting down.
GTAGGCGCGGCAATGGAAAGGAATTCGGCGTGATCGAACTCGGCGTGAACATCGACCATGTGGCGACGCTGCGCCAGGCGCGGCGCACGTACGAGCCCGATCCCGTGTGGGCGGCGGTAGAGGCGCATCTTGGCGGCGCCGACGGCATCACCGTTCACCTGCGCGAGGATCGCCGCCACATCCAGGACGAAGACGTCCGCCGCCTGCGCGATCTCGTGCACATCAAGCTCAACCTCGAGATGGCGGCAACGGACGAAATGGTCGACATCGCGTGTCGCATGCGTCCCGAAATGGCGATGCTGGTGCCGGAAGGACGTGCTGAAGTGACCACGGAAGGCGGCCTGGACGTCGCAGGTCAGGAGCCCAGGATCAGGACCGTGATTGCGCGTCTGGCGGATTCCGGCATCGTCACGTCGGTGTTCATCGACGCCGATGCGGCGCAGGTCGAAGCCGCCGCTCGGGCCGGCGCGCGCGTCTGTGAAGTACACACGGGGCCCTACGCGCACGCCTTTCATGCGAAGGGCCGCGATGCCGAAAGCGAGGCGGTCGTTGCCGAACTCGAACGGGTCCGCGCCGCTGGTCTCGCGATAGGCGCGCTCGGCATGCGCTTCAACGCGGGCCACGCGTTGAATTACGTCAACGTCCAGCCCATTGCCGCCATTCCCGCCGTTCGCGAGCTGCACATCGGGCACGCGATCGTATCGCGCAGCGTGTTCGTCGGCCTGCGCGAGGCAGTGCGTGAGATGAAGGCGCTGATGCGCCAGGCGGCGCCATGAGCGGCGGCGGCGCGGGGCGGGAACCGTCGTTCGGCGACGCACGCGGACCCGTGATGCTCGGCGTCGAATCGCTGGCGCTGACCGACGGCGATCGCGCACGTCTCGCCAATGCGCGCGTCGGCGGCGTTATTCTCTTCGCGCGCAACTTCGAATCGTCGACGCAACTCGCACGGCTGACACGCGAAATCCGCACGGTCCGCCCGTCGCTGCTGATCGCCGTCGATCACGAAGGAGGTCGTGTACAGCGGTTCCGCACCGACGGATTCTCGTCGATTCCGCCGATGCGGTCACTCGGCGAACGGTGGGACCACGCGCCGGGCGACGCGACCGCAGAGGCTGCCGCCCACGGCGAGACGATTGCCCGCGAACTGCGTGCCCACGGCGTCGATTTCAGTTTCACGCCGGTGCTCGACCTCGACTACGGGGTCAGCGCCGTCATCGGCAACCGCGCGTTTCATGCCGATCCGATCATCGTCGCGGATCTTGCCGCCGCGTTGCTGCGCGGCCTCGCGACCGGCGGTTGCGCCGGCGTCGGCAAGCATTTCCCCGGCCACGGCTTCGTCAGTGCCGATTCGCACGTCGATACGCCGGTGGACCCCCGCTCGCTCGACGATCTCCTGCGCACCGACATCGTGCCGTTCGCCGCGCTGATGCAGTCGGGACTCGCGGCGATCATGCCGGCGCACGTCGTCTATCCGGCGGTCGACGATCGACCCGCCGGCTTCTCGCGGATCTGGATAACCGACATCCTGCGCGGACGGTTCGCGTTCGACGGGCTCGTGTTCTCCGACGACCTCGAGATGGCGGGCGCGCATTCGGCCGGCGACATCGTTTCGCGCGCCGACGCGGCGCTCGAAGCGGGCTGCGACACCGTGCTGGTGTGCAACGATTTCGACGCGATGGACACGCTGCTCGCGCGCTGGTCGCCGCCGTCTGAGCCGCATCTCGCGCGCCGGTGGACCCGGATGGTGGGTCGCTGAACAGGTCCCAGGACGTCAACGCGCTGCCCGGAACGCGGGGTTAATCTTGCGGTCAGTGCGGATGCGGCCAGCGTCCGCCGAGGCGGCGCGTGATGTCTTCTGCAAAGTGCGACACCACCGGCCCGAGCCGGCGGATGCGTTCGTCGGTGAGCCGTGTCGACGGACCGGCGAGCGAGATCGCGCCGAGCGGCTCCGCGTGCTCGTCGTAGATCGGCGCGGCGACGCACCGCGTGCCCGGCAGGTGCTCCTCGTCGTCGAACGACCAGCCGCGCTGGCGGATGACGCCGATGCTCGCCCACATCGTTTCCGGCGACGTGATCGTGTTCTCGGTGATGCGTGGCAGGCCCTTGACGCGCAGCAGCGCGTCGATCTGGTCGTCGGGCAGCGAAGCAAAGATCGCCTTGCCCACGCCGGATGCGTGCAGCGGGACCCGGCTGCCGAGCTTGACGATCGTCCGCATCGTTTCCCGGCATTGGACCTGGTCGATGAACACCGCCTCGGTGCCATCCAGGATCGCGAGGTTTGCGGTCTCGCCCGATTGCTCCATCAGCCGCCGCATGTAGGCGTGGCTGTGCGTGACGAAGTCCCGGTTGTCGAGGAAGCTGGAGCCGACGGTGAAAGCCTGCAGCCCGACGTACCACAGGCCGAGGTCGCCCGCCTGGTACACGTAGCCGGTCTTCTCGAGCGTTGCGAGCAGCCGGTGCGTTGTCGACGGCGGCAATCCGACGCGGTGGCCGATTTCGGTGAGCGAGAGACCGCCTTCGGCGCGCGCCAGGCATTCGAGGACCGACAGTCCGCGCGTCAGACTCTGTACCTGCGCGGTGGCTGCGCCGGGCTGCGGGGTACGGCCGCGTCGGGCCGGCGGCGGACGATGGACGATGCTCATCGACGCACTCCCGCGCGCTGCAGCGTCGCGTTGCAGACGACGCCGGCGATGTCGATCGCGTAGCGGGACGCATCGAGCATCGCGTCGGTCAGCGGCGTGGCGTCATCCGGCGACTTCGCGTAACCAAATACGACCGCGCGCCCGAGCCTGCGGCTGTAGCCGGCAGACGAGAGTTCGCCGACGACCCGACCGTCGATCAGCATCGGTTCGCCGCCCCAAGGGAATGCCGCCGGGTCGTCGAGCGTCAGCTGGACGAGGCGCCGCGTGACGCCGCGTTCACGCTGTCGCAGGAGCGCCGAGCGCCCGATGAACGCCGTCGGCTTGTCGAACGCGACCGCGTGCGCGAGTCCCGCTTCGAGCGGCGATTCGTCCGGCGACAGCTCGGCGCCCCACGCGCAGCGGCCGGCCTCGATGCGAAGGGCGTCGAGCGCATAGTAGCCGGCATCGCGCAGTCCGAATTCGCCACCGGCATCGCACAGCGATTCGTACGCGGTGACGCACTGGTCGGTGGGCACGTGCAATTCGTAACCGGGTCCGCCGACGTAACTCATCCGCGCCGCGCGAACGCGCGCGTAGCCGAGGTCGATCATCCGCGTTGTTCCGAGTGCCAGCCCGTTGACCGACGCATCGTGGGGCGACAGCCTGCGCAGCAGTGCCTCTGCGCGTGGTCCCATCACCGACAGCACCGAAAGCGCGCTCGTCACGTCGACCAGGGCGGCGTTGAGCGAAGGGTCCAGATGCTGCTCGATCCACGCGAAGTCCCGCGTGGCCTGGGCCGAGCCGCCGAGTATCAGGAACTCATCATCGGACAGACGCGTGATCGTGACGTCGCTCTCGATGCCGCCGCGTTCGTTGAGCAGCGCTGTGTACACGATGCGGCCGACGTCGACGTCGATGCGGTTGGCGCAGATCCGCTCGAGCGCGAGCGCCGCATCGCGGCCCTTCAGGACGAACTTCGCGAAAGACGTCTGGTCGAACACGACGACGTCCTCGCGACACGAGCGCTGCTCGTCGAGCATCCACGGCAGCCATGCGGGCGTGTCGAGCGTGTACGGCGCGTCGCCGGCATCCGCCGGGCGGAAATAGTTGGCGCGTTCCCAGTTGAACTTGCTACCGAACACCGCCCCTTTCGCCTTCAGGCGGTCGTACAGCGGCGAGCGGCGCAGCGGCCGCACGGTCTGCAGCTCTTCGCGCGGCCACCGCATCGCGTAGTGCAGGCCCAGCGACTCCACTGTCCGATCGGCAAGATGCCGGCGGTTTGCGTGCAGTGGCGCGAAACGGCGGATGTCGACGTCCCACACGTCGAACGGCGGCTCGCCGGCCGACAGCCATTCGGCGATCAGCCGGCCCGCGCCGCCCGCGTTCGCGATGCCCGCGGAGTTGAAGCCCGCGCACACGAAGTAACCGCGTAGCTCCGGTGCTTCGCCGAGCAGGAAGTTGCCGTCGGGCGTGAAGCTCTCGGGTCCGTTCAGCAGCATGCGGACCTGCGCGGTCTCGAGTGCGGGCATCCGGTGCAGCGCGTTCTCCATCAGGACCTCGAATTGGTCCCAATCCTCGGGCAGCAACTGGAATTCGAACGGGTCCGGAATGCGTTCGACGCGCCATGGCTTGGCCGCCGGCTCGAAGCCGCCCATCACGAGGCCGCCGACTTCCTCCTTGAAATAGATGAAGCCGTCGGGGTCGCGGATCACGGGCAAGTCGGGCGTC
>JBDTNI010000088.1:0-7402 GCA_039933815.1 Betaproteobacteria bacterium | reverse complement strand
CCGGAGCCGCAGGCCTGCCCGCGTGGTTCATCAAGCTGGTCGTCCTGGGGCTGCTGCCGGCCAACACGCTGACACCGAAGCCCGATCCACTCGTGCTGCTCGCCGGTGGCCCGGGACAGTCCGCATCGTCGCTGGGCACATTCGCGGCGTCGCTCACGGACGTGCGCCGCACCCGCGATATCGTGCTGATCGACCAGCGCGGCACCGGCCGCTCGGCACCCCTCGATTGCGCAGCGTTCGCACCCGACGAGCACGCCGAATTCGACGTCGATCCGGTGCCCAAGGCGACGCTCTGCGCGTCCCAGCTGGCCGATCGTCATGTCGACCTCGCGCAGTACACGACGAGCGCGTTCGTAGCCGACATCGACGCCGTACGCGACGCGCTCGGCTATGCAAAGCTCAATCTCTGGGGCGGCAGCTACGGATCTCGCGTGGCTCAGGAGTACGTTCGTCGTTTTCCCGAGCACGTGCGCACCGTCGTGCTCGACGGCGTCGCGCCGCCCTCCATACGCATCTCGTTCGACGTGTGGCGCACGCGTGCCGACGCACTCGACGGCGTCATCGCGGCGTGCCGCGCGTCGCCGGCGTGCGCGAAAGCGCAACCGGACCCCGCCGCGACGCTGCGCGAGATTCGCAACGCGCTCGGCGACGGCCGCAGCGTGACGCTGCGCGATCCGCGCACGGGTGCGATGCGCGACATACGCGTCGACTTCGATCGCGTCGTCGGCGCACTGCAACCGTTGACGTACACCCCTGAGGCGGCGAGCCTCATCCCCGAGCTTCTGGAGCTCGCCCGCGAAGGCGACTTCGCGCCGCTGGTCGCCGCGTCGCTCGTCGTGATCGGCGATTTACCCGAGGCGTTCAACGCCGCGCTGCACTTTTCCGTCACCTGCGCCGAGGACGTCGCACGGCTCACGCCCGCCGAGCGCCGCGACGGGACGCCCGACGAACGCGTCCGCGCCCTCGCCCGGCACGCCGTCGCCGTCTGCGACCGTTGGCCGACCGGCAGCTTTCCGGCCGACTTCGCCACGCCGCTGACGAGCAACGTGCCGACACTGCTCCTGTCGGGCGGCCTCGATCCGGTCACGCCGCCGGCGTACGCCGCGGAAGTCGCCAGGACGCTGCCGCGAAGTCGCCAGCTCGTGGCAACTGGATTCGGCCACATCGTGTCGCCGCACGCGTGCGCACCGCGTCTCATTGCCGCATTCGTCGATGCGGCGGGCTTCGACACGTTGCCGAAGTCGTGCATCGAGTTTCTCGGAGGCACGCGACGTCCGGCGCCGTGGCCGGACCGGTTGGCGCCGGCGTCTTGATCGAGATCGACGCGCTGTCGAAGTCGTTCGGCAAATCCGGCGAGGTGCAGGCGGTCCGCGGCGTGTCGTTCAACGCGCCCGACGGCGCCATCACCGGCCTGCTCGGCCCGAACGGCGCCGGCAAGACGACGCTGCTGCGTATGATCGCCACCCTGGTCGTGCCGGACGCCGGTCATGGCCGTGTGGGTGGTCTCGACGTCGTCGACGACCGCTACGCCGTCCGGCGTTGCATCGGCGTGCTGTCCGATGCGCGCGGCCTCTACCCTCGGCTCACCGCGCGCGAGAACGTCCGCTACTTCGGCCGGCTGCACGGGCTGGCCGGCCGCGCGCTCGACGCCCGCATCGACGGGCTGTTCGCCACGCTCGGCTTGACGTCGCTCGCGGAGCGCCGAACGGCCGGATTCTCGCAAGGCGAGAAGATGAAGGTCGCCATCGCACGCGCGCTCGTCCACGACCCGGATACGATCCTGCTCGACGAGCCCACGAACGGCCTCGACATCATGAGCGTCCGCACGCTGCGCGACGAGTTGCGGCTGCTGCGCGGCCAAGGCAAGTGCCTGCTGTTCTCGTCGCACGTGATGCAGGAGGTTGGGGCACTGTGCGACCGCATCGTCGTGCTCACGCGGGGCCGCGTCGTCGCCGAAGGGACGGCAGACGATCTGATGCGAATGGCTGGCACGACCGGGCTCGAGGACGCGTTCGTGACGCTGATCGGCTCGGACCAGGGACTAGCCGCGTGACGGATTGGACGATGCTTGGACGCGAATCGCTCGCACGGACGCTCGCAATCGTCCGCAAGGAACTGCTCGACATGGTTCGCGACCGGCGCACGGGCATGGTCACGTTGCTGTCGGCGATCCTCGCGGGTCCGATCTTCCTCCTCCTCATCTTCAACCTGATCGCGAGCCAGGCCGAGCGCGCGCGGGACCTGAAGCTGCCCGTCGACGGCGCCACGCGCGCGCCTGCCGTCGTCGCGTTCCTCGAGCGCCAGCAGGTCTCGGTGTCGAAGGCGCCGGACGACTATCTCGAGCGGTTGCGACGCGGCGATCTTGATGTCGTCCTGGTCATCGACGAGCATTTCGGCGTCGACGTGGCGCAGGGCAAGGCCGGCACCGTCAGGCTCGTGTTCGATCGATCGCGCGATCGTGCGCGCGCGTCGATCGATCAGGCCGAGTCGCTGTTGCGCAGCTACAACCGTCTATGGGGTGAGCAGCGGCTGATCCTGCGCGGTATCGCGTCGACCGTGCCGAACCCGCTGCGCATCGAGACCTCCGATCTCGCCACGCCGCAGCAGTCGGGCGCGCTCGTGCTGTTTCTCGTCGCCTATTACGGGCTCTTCTCCTCGGTAATGGGCGGAATGGCGATGGCGCTCGACACCACGGCCGGCGAGCGCGAGCGACAGTCGCTCGAGCCGTTGCTGATGACGCCCGCGCGTCCCGCCGAAATCGTGACGGGCAAGTGGATCGCGGTCAGCACGTTCAATGCGCTCGTCGTCACGCTGACGCTGACCGGGTTCTACCTGACGCTGACGTTCGCGCCGCTGCCCGCCGTCGGCGTGCCGTTCCTGTTCGGTGCGCGCGAGTTCGCGCGCTTCGCCGTCGTGCTCGTGCCGATGATCCTGATGCTGCCCGCGATCCTGCTCTACGTCGGCAGCCGTGCGCGGACCTACAAGGAGGCACAGGCGAACGTTTCGGTGCTGCTGTTCGTGGTCTCGCTGATCCCGATGATTCAGCTGTTCATGCAGCGGCGGGAGCCGCCCTGGCTGATGTTCGTGCCGGTGTCGGCGCAATACTCGCTGCTGAACACATCGCTGCGCGGCGAAGCGCTTTCGCTCGCCGCATTGGCGCTGTCGTGGCTCGCCCCCGCTGCGCTGATCGCCGTCGCGCTGGTCGCGGTGGCCCGGCGGCTGTCGCGCGAGTCGATCCTGAGCGGGCGTTAGCGTGTCTCGTCGCGCTCCGGACGATGGTGCGCCGCGCATGGCCGGCGATGGGAGATCGCATGCCGAGATGATGGATACGCGCGAGGTTGCCGAGTATCTTCGGCTCAAGGAACGGCGCGTCTACGACCTCGTCCGCCGCGGCGAGATACCGCACGTGCGCGCAACGGGCAAGCTCCTGTTCCCGCGCGCGCAGATCGAGGAATGGATCGCGGGCAAAGGCTCGGCCACCGGACCCCCGATCCGGCCCCCGATCATCGCGGGAAGCCACGACCCGTTGCTCGAGTGGTCGGCGCGCGAATCGCGCTGCGGGCTCGCAATGCTCGCCGGCGGTAGCCGCGCGGGCATCGACGCGCTCGCCAACGGCACCGCGACGGCCGCAGCGGTGCACTGGCTCGACGACGGTGGCGAGTACAACGTGCCGCTCGTCCGCGAGACAATGGCCGGCGCCGACGTTGTCGTGCTCGAATGGGCGAAACGTACGCAGGGGTTTCTGCTCGCGAAGGGCAATCCGCATCGCGTGCGCCGGGTCCGCGACCTCGCGAAGAAGAATCTGCGCATCGCGGCGCGGCAATCGGGTGCCGGCAGTCACCGGCTGTTCCATCAATTGCTGGGCGACGCCGGTATCCGGGCCGACGCGCTCGACTGGCTCGCGCGCCCCGCACACGCCGAGACCGAGCTCGCGTCAGTGATCCGCGACGGCCGCGCCGACGTGGGCGTGGGCATCGAGGCGGCGGCGCGCGCGAGCGGCCTCGATTTCATTCCGCTGGCGGTCGAGCGACTCGATCTCGTCGCGTGCCGGCGCGACGTGTTCGAGCCCCCGTTCCAGACGCTGCTCGCGTGGTCGCGATCGCCGCAGTTCGCGGCGCAGGCGTCGGCGCTTGGCGGTTACGACGTTGCCGCGACCGGACGCGTCGTGTTCAACGGCTGACCGCGCGCTAAGACAGCTGGACGGCAAAGCCGCGCTGCACGCCGGGGCGCGCCATCATCGTGTCGTACCAGCGCTTGACGTGGGGAAAATCGGCGAGGTCGACCTTGTGCCGCGGATGCCGCCAGGCCCAGCCGAGGATCGCGAAGTCCGCAATCGAGAGATCGCCGGCAAAAAACGCGTGGTCGGCGAGCCGGCCGTTCATCACCCCGTAGAGCCTGCGAGTCTCCTTCGAATAGCGCTCAAGGCCGTACCGCCGGTCGTCTTCGCTGTCGACGGTCAGGAAATGGTGGACCTGCCCGGGTATCGGACCGAAACCGCCATGCTGGAACATCAGCCATTCGAGCACGGGAATGCGCGCCTCGAGATCTTCCGGCCAGAATCGCCGCGTCTTCTCCGCCAGGTAGATGAGGATCGCGCCTGACTCGAACACGCTGACCGGCGTCCCATTGGGGCCCTCGGGGTCGACGATCGCCGGAATCTTGCCGTTCGGGCTGATCCTGAGGAATGCCGGTTCGCGCTGCTGGCCCTGCCGGATGTCGACAATGGTCACCGTGTAGGCAAGCGCCATCTCCTCGAGCGCCACGCTGATCTTGCGCCCGTTCGGCGTGTCGAACGCGTGCAACTCGATCGTCATCGTGCCCTCCGCGCGGCAAACGAATGCGCGTACATTGGCGGCACCGCGTGCGCCGGCCTGGCCGCTTGGCGGTGGCATAAGGCCACTCTGCGTCTCATCGTGATCACCTATCTCGTCCGTTACCGGCGCCTGCTGGGTGTACTGCTGTTTCTCGCTATCGCGGTGGCCGCGTTTCAGTGGAGCGGACTGCGCGGCCACTTCGACCTCGCGTTCATCCGGCAGCTCATCGCCAGTCACCCGCTGGGCGGCCTCGTGCTGTTCGTGCTGCTGTTCGCGCTCGGAAATCTGATCCAGATCCCGGGATGGTTATTTCTCGCAGCCGCGGTGCTGGCTCTCGGTCGCGTCGGCGGCGGGCTCGTTACTTACATCGCTGCGGTATTGAGCTGCGCCGCGACCTTCGTGACGATCAGGGCCATCGGCGGCGACGCACTGCGGCTCATTACCAATCGGCTTGCCGTCCGGCTGCTGCGCGAACTCGACACGCGACCCGTGCGAAGCGTGGCGCTGTTGCGGGTTGTCTTCCAGACCGCGCCCCCCGTGAACTATGCGCTGGCAATGTCGGGCATCCGCTTTCGCGCTTACATGATTGGCACGATGCTCGGCCTGCCGCTGCCGATCGCGCTCTACTGTTTGTTCTTCGACCTGCTCGCTGCCGGGTTGCACATCACATAGCCCGGCGGGGACGAGTGCGGGCGGGTCGCCGGCGGCCGAGTTTGTCGCCACGGGATGCGCGTCGTCGCCGCTCGTGGTCGTCGGCACGGTCTGTTTTGGCAGCGCCGACGCCATTCGGCAGCGCCGACGGCATCCTTATGCGCTCGGGTGACGGGCGGGGCTTCGGTCGCGGTCGGCCAGCGCGACGCAGGCGACGCCGCCACCATCGAATACGTGCAACGCGACCGCCGTGCCGTACAGGCGTTCGATGTTCTCCGCGGTGAGCGCGCGCGAAACCTCGTCCAATGCGAGCGGGCGACCGTCGGCGAGCAGCAGCGCCCGGTCGGCGTGCGCGAGCGCCTGATCGGGTTCGTGCGTTGAAAACACGATCGTCATTCCGCGTGTGCGAAGGAGATCGAGTTCGCGGAGCACGCGAACGCGATTCCCGAAATCGAGGCTCGCCGTGGGCTCGTCGAGCAGGAGAACGGACGCCTGCTGCGCCAGCGCGCGCGCGATCATCACCAGCTGTCGCTCGCCGCCCGAAATATCCGTGACTGCACGGGGGGCGAGGCGCTCGATGCCAACCGCGGCCATTGCCTCCGACGCCGCCTGGCGGTCGCGTCGGCCGGGTCGCGCGAACGCGCCGACCCGCGCCGCACGGCCCATCAGCACCGCGTCGGCGACCGTGAATGCGTATCCGGTCGACAGCTGCTGCGGCACGTAGGCGATCCGCGCTGCGCGGGCCGCGGGCGCCCACGATGCGACGGGTGCGCCGTCGAGTGCCACGGAGCCGCGCAGCGGGGGCAGCAGTCCGAGCAGCGTTCGAAACAGCGTGGTCTTGCCGGCGCCGTTGCCGCCGAGCACCGCGAGCGCTTCGCCGGGCGCGAGCGCGAACGTGACGCATTCGCCCACGGCTCGACCGGCGAATCCGTATGCAAGATCGCGCACGTCGAGCATCGCCTCACGCTCGGTCATCGCGTCGCGGTACGCGCGAGCAGCGCAATGAAAACCGGTGTTCCGACGAACGCCGTCAGGATGCCGGGCGGAATCTCGACCGGCGCCAGGCTTCGCGCCAACGTATCCATCGCCAGCATGAAGGCTGCGCCGAGCAACGCGGCCGTGGGCAGCAGCCGCGAGAAGTCGGGGCCGACGATCAGCCGCGCCATGTGCGGCACGATCAGACCGACCCATCCGACCACGCCCGACACGGCGACGCTCGCCGCCGTCATCAGCGTGGCAACGACGATCACGACACCGCGGAGTACGCGCGTGTCCACGCCGAGCGCGCGCGCATCGTCGTCGGGGAGCGCGAGCAGGTTGATGCGCCACGCAAGTGACGCCAGTGCGACCACCGCCACCGCGACGACGGGCAGCACGCGCATGAGTTCTGCGAACGTCACCGCCGAGAAGCTGCCCATCAACCAGAAGGTGATCGCCGGCAGCTGGTTCCACGGATCGGCAAGCAACTTCAGCATCGACAGGATTGCGCCCAGCAGTCCGGCGACGACGATTCCGGTGAGAATCAGCGTCACGATCGGCTCGTGCGCCCGCAGACGCGACGCGATGAGCATCACCGATCCGGCCGCGACGAGGCCGCCGGCGAACGCCGACGTCTCGATGGCGAGCGCGCTGGCGCCGGCGAAAATGGCGATCACCGCGCCGAGGGCTGCGCCGGACGAAACTCCCAGCGTATCGGGCGCAACCAGCGGGTTGCGGAAGATGTGCTGGAACGCAGCGCCCGCGACCGACAGCGCGGCGCCCACGACCAGCGCAACCGCGACGCGCGGCGCCCTGATCTGCCAGACGACGGCGTCCGCTGTCGTCGTGGTGACCTGCCCGGTCAATCGACCCCGGACGGCAGCGCCGACCTCCACCGGCGACAGCGGGTAGCGCCCCGACGCCAGCGCGACGACCACGAGCGCGACGAGCAGGATCGA
>JBDTNI010000087.1:0-7409 GCA_039933815.1 Betaproteobacteria bacterium | reverse complement strand
CCCCGGGCTGCTGAAGACCCTCGCCGACATCCTCTGCCACCACGACGTCGCCGAGCTCGTGCCGAAGCTGGAGGCGAACGGCCTGCCGTACGCACCGATCGTCAAGCCCGAGCAGCTCGTCGACGATCCGCATCTGCGGGCGAGCGGCGGCCTGGTGCCGATGCAGACCGACGACGGCGGCACGACCGACGTCGTCCTGCTGCCGATCACGCTCGGCGGTCGCCGGCTCGGCGTGCGCCGGCCGCTGCCGCGCGCCGGCGAGCACGACGACGAGATCCTCGGTCCCTTGAGAGAGAAGGCGGGCCGCAGCTGATGCCTGGCCGCCAGCCTGGGCGGCGGCCGGCGGCGCGACCGAGGTGATCTGCGCTGAGAATGGACAGGCTCGGAGAAAACCCGCATGGCTCTTTACAGGATCGACGACAGGTCGCCGCAGGTCGCGGCTTCGGCCTACATCGCCGACGCGGCGACGCTGATCGGCGTCGTCGTCGTCGGCGAGCACGCCAGCTTCTGGTCCGGCGCGAGCGCGCGCGGCGATAACGAGACGATCGCCATCGGCGCCGGAACCAACATCCAGGAAGGCGCGGTGCTGCACGCCGACCCCGGCTTTCCGCTGACGATCGGCGAACGCGTCACGGTCGGCCACCAGGCGATGCTGCATGGCTGCACGATCGGCGACGGCGCCCTGATCGGCATCCAGGCGGTGGTGATGAACGGCGCCGTCATCGGCAGCAATTGCCTGGTCGGTGCCGGTGCGATCGTGACCGAGCGCAAATCGTTTCCCGCCCGTTCGCTCATCATCGGCGCGCCGGCCCGGCTCGCCCGCGCGCTGAGCGACGACGAGGTCGCCGGCATCGAGCGCGCCGCCGCCGGCTACGTCGAACGCGCGGCCAACTTTCGCGCCCGGCTGGAGCGGATCGATTGAGGCAGCGGCCGGAGCGCGGCACGATGGAGCATGAAGATGGCTGACCTGTTCGAAAATCCGATGGGCCTGATGGGCTTCGAGTTCGTCGAGTTCGCGTCGCCCGTTGCGGGGGTGATCGAGCTCGCGTTCGAGCAGCTCGGCTTCGTCAAGGTCGCCGACCACCGGTCGAAGGACGTTGCGCTGTACCGCCAGGGCGACATCAACTTCATCGTCAATCGCGAGCCGAGCAGCGTGGCGTCGTATTTCGCCGCTGAACACGGGCCCTCGGCGTGCGGCATGGCGTTCCGCGTCCGCGATTCGCAGGCCGCGTTCAAGCGTGCGCTCGAGCTCGGCGCGCAGCCGGTCGAGCTGCACGCGGGTCCGATGGAGCTCAACCTGCCGGCGATCAAGGGCATCGGCGGCGCCCCGTTGTACCTGATCGACCGCTTCGGCGACGGCAAGTCCATCTACGACATCGACTTCAACTTCGTCGACGGCGCGGACCGCCACCCCAAGGGCCACGGCTTCACGATCATCGATCACCTGACGCACAACGTGTATCGCGGGCGCATGGCGTACTGGGCGAACTTCTACGAACATATCTTCAACTTCCGCGAGATCCGCTACTTCGATATCAAGGGCGAATACACGGGACTCACGTCCAAGGCGATGAGCGCCCCCGACGGCAAGATCCGGATTCCGCTGAACGAGGAGGCGTCGCGCTCGACGGGGCAGATCGAGGAGTTCCTGATGAAGTACAACGGCGAGGGCATCCAGCACATCGCCTTGCTCGCCGACGACCTCACGGCGAGTCTCGACAGCCTGCGTCGCGCCGGCGTGCCGCTGATGAAGGCGCCCCCGCCGACCTACTACGAAATGCTCGACGAACGGCTGCCCGGCCACGGCGAGGACGTCGCGGCGCTGCAGACGCGCGGGATCCTCCTCGATGGAACGACCGACGGTGGCAAGCGCCGGCTGCTGCTGCAGATCTTTTCCGACGCGCTGCTCGGCCCGGTGTTCTTCGAATTCATCCAGCGCAAGGGCGACGAGGGATTCGGCGAGGGCAACTTCAAGGCGCTGTTCGAGTCGCTCGAGCGCGACCAGCTTCGCCGCGGGGTGATCAGCGCGTCCTGACGCGTACGCCTGTCGGGGCAGGGAGAGAACGATCGCAACGTATAAGCTTGGCACGAAGATTCCGCGCGTTCCCGCTTCCGCCTACGTGGCCCCCGGCGCGACCGTCATCGGCAGCGTCACGCTCGGCGAGCACGCGAGCGTGTGGCCCGGTGCGGTGATCCGCGGCGACGATGACGCCATCGCCATCGGGGCCAACACCAACGTGCAGGACGGCGCCGTGCTGCACGTCGACCCCGGTATTCCGATGTCGATCGGCGCCGACGTCACGATCGGCCACCAGGCGATGCTTCACGGCTGCACGATCGGCGACGGCACGCTCGTCGGCATCCAGGCGATCGTCTACAACCGCGCGACGATCGGTCGTGACTGTCTTATTGCCGCAGGTGCCGTCATCACCGAGGGCAAGGTCTTCCCGGATCGGTCGCTGATCGTCGGCGCGCCGGCGAAACTGCATCGGCAGCTGACCGAAGACGATCTCGCGGCGATGCGAACCAATGTCGCCGCGTACGTGAAGCGCGGCGCGTGGTTCCGGGCCGAGCTCGAGCGGATCGACTGAACCCGGCACCCGCCGCTACCGACCGGTGCGCTCGGTCGCCGGTTTCTTTCGCGCCAGCGTGAGCCCGTCGCCGATCGGCAGCATCGCGATGTCCACGCGCGGGTCGATGCGCAGCTTGTCGTTGAGCGCCTGCAGCGCGCGCGTGTCGTCGTCGGTCGCGGAGCGGGCCACCGCGCCCGACCACAGCACGTTGTCGATGGCGATGAGCCCGCCGTCGCGAAGCAGCACCAGACACTGTTCGACGTACGCGTCGTAGCCCGTCTTGTCGGCGTCGATGAACGCGAAGTCGTACGTGCCTTTCTCGCCGGCGTCGATCCGCCGCGCCAGCGTTTCGCGCGCTGGTCCCAGCACCAGCTCGATTCGCGCCGCGACGCCCGCCTCGCGCCAGAACGGCATGCCGACGCGCGTGTACTCGTCGCTGACGTCACAGGCAAGCAACGTTCCGTCGACGGGCAGCGCCAGGGCGACCGAAAGCGCACTGTAACCGGTGAAGACGCCGATCTCGATCGCGCGCCGCGTACCCGTAAGTCTGACGAGGAGTTGCATCAACTGCGCCTGCTCGGGCGATATCTGCATCCCGGCATGCCGCTGACCGGCCGTGGCGGCGCGCAGTCCGGCCTGGGCCGGATGCTCGGCGGCCGTGTGGTCGATCAGGTATCGGTACAGGACGTCGTCGACGTCGAGCGTGCGGCGTGACATGGAACCTCGATCGGTCGCTGGATGGGGATGTCGCCGGCGTGCCGCGGCGACGGGCGTCCGCTACGGTACAACGAACTCCCGGCTCGCGGTGCGACAATTGAAACACGGCCGGCCCTTCCGCAACACGCGGCGGCCACGCCGCAGGGCTGCGCTGGATACCCGGCCAAGGCGCACACGAACCGACGAGAGGTCAGACATGGACAACGATGTCGTCATCCAGGCGTGGAACACCGTGCTTTTCGACAAGTTCTGTCGCTTCCGGCACCTGCTGACCGACGGGCTCTCCGCGCACAGCGACGAGGCTTTCGCGCAGCAGCTGTTCGCACCCGGCGCGCGGGTGCTCGACATCGGTTGCGGTTTCGGCGACAGCACGCAACGAATTGCCGCGATGGCCGGCGCGTCGGGCGGGTGCGTCGGTGTCGATTGCGCGGAGAATTTCATCCGGATGGCCGGCGATGACGCGCGCGCGGCGGGGGTGGCCAACGCATCGTTCTTCGTCGCCGACGCGCAGTCGGACGATCTGCGCGGGGCCTACGACGCGGCGTTCGCGCGGTTCGGAACGATGTTCTTCATGCTCCCGGGCGCGGCGATGCGCAACATTCGGCGAGCGATCAAGCCGGGCGGCTGGCTGACGATGATCGTGTGGCGGCGTCGCGAGGACAACCCGTGGCTGCACGACGCGGAACGCTGCGTCCGCGCGCTCGTGCCGGTCGTCGATCACGAAGACACCGATCAGGTGCATTGCGGGCCCGGACCGTTCTCGATGGCGGGGCCCGACATGGTCAGCACGATGCTTCGCGCCGCCGGTTACGATCGCATCGCATTCGAGCGCTTCGACGCCGACATCTGCATCGGTCGCGACCTCGACGATGCCGTGGACTTCGCGATGGCGCTCGGTCCCGCGGGCGAGATCATTCGCCTGGCAGGCGACGCGGCGCAGGTGCGCAAACCCGAGATCATCGCGGCGCTCCGCGATGCGCTTGCGCGCTACGCCCGCACCGACGGCGTGTGGGCGCCGTCCAGCACGTGGCGCATCACGGCGCGCAATCCCTGACTACGGCGAAATCCGCCATCAGTTCGCCGGATAGCCGGCCATCCGGAACTCGACGTCGCGCAGCCGCGCAAGCAGCGCGCCGGCCGCGACGTCGTCGAGCGGGATCAACGGCGGCCGGACGTTGCGCCACGCGGGATCCTGCGCGAACTCGGCCACGACGCGCTTCATCGCCGGAATCATCGACGGCGACTGGAAGATCGCGCGAATCGCGTCGGCCTTGCGCTGCAACGAGGGTCCTTCCGGCGTATTCCAGCCGTCATACAGCGCGCGGATGCCGGCGGGATTCATGTTGACGGTCGCGCTGATGCAGCCGGCGCCGCCCACCGGCAACGCTCGCGACAGCAGCGATTCGGAGGCGGGAAACACCGCGAAGCCGTCGGCGGCGAACGCATCGATCATCGCCGTGGCGTTCGCCCAGTCACCCGACGAATCCTTGGCCCCCGCGATGACGCCCGGATAGCGTCGCAGCAGCCGCTCGATCAGCGCGAGCGTGATCGGAACCTGCGTCACCTGCGGGATGTGGTACAGGTAGACGGCGAGCCGCGAATCGCCGACGCGCTCGATAACGTTGGCGTAATAGGCGAAGAGGCCGTCGTCGGAAACACCCTTGAAATAGAATGGCGGCAACATCAGCACGCCGGCTGCGCCGCTGCGCACGGCATGCGACGTCAGCGTCACGGCGTCGCGCAGCGCACAGGCGCCGGTGCCCGGCATGAGCCGCGCGGGCGGCACGCCGGCGGCGAGCAGCGCGTCGGTCAGCGCGATCCGCTCGTCGACGGCCAGCGACGCGGCTTCGGAGTTGGTGCCGAAAACGGCGAGGCTCGCGCCGTTGGCGATCAACCAGCGGCAGTGCGAGACGAAGCGTGCGGCATCGGGTTCGCCGTTGTCGTCGAACGGCGTGAGCACCGGCGCGAGCACGCCGCGCAATCGTTCGGTCATGACAAGGTCTCCACGTGAACCATGATAGCCCGTCGGTCTGCGGGCTCGACTTCGGGACGTCGAACTCCGGCGTCTCGGTGCCGGCCCGCGAGTCGGTGCGTCTCGTCGAGCTCGAAGGTGATGCGACATCGATGCCGAGCGCCGTGTTCTTCGCCATCGAGGAGAACCAGCCGGTGCTGTATGGGCGGCAGGCCGTCGACGAATACCTGGACGGCACGCCGGGCCGGTTGATGCGCTCGCTGAAGAGCGTGCTCGGCAGCGTGCTGATGCACGAGACCACGTCCGTCGGCGCGCGCACCCTCGGCTACGACGACATCATCACGCTGTATCTGCGGACGGTGCGTGATCGTGCGTGCGCCAGGGTCGGTACGGCGCTCGATTCCGTCGTCCTCGGCCGGCCCGTGCGTTTCGACGACGACGATCTTGCGCGCGACCGTGACGCGCAGGCGGCGCTCGAAGGCTGCGCGCGCGATGCGGGTTTCCGTCACGTCGAATTCCAGCTGGAGCCGATCGCCGCGGCCTTCGACTATGAGCGGACGATCGAGCGGGAGGAGATCGTGCTGGTCATCGACGTGGGTGGAGGCACGGCGGATTTCTCCGTCATCCGCCTCGCGCCGGATCGCCGCGATGCCGTGTCGCGCACGGGCGACGTGCTGGCGAGCGACGGCGTTCACGTCGCGGGGACGGATTTCGACTCGCGGCTCAACCTGGTGTGGGTGATGCCGGTGCTCGGCTATGGGTCGACCGGGCCGAAGGGTCTCCCCGTCCCGAGTGCCGTTTACTTCGACCTGTCGACGTGGCATCGGATCAATTTGCTGTATTCGCCGCGGTTCCTCGGCCCGCTGCGGGAGTTGCAGGCGTTCTTCGTCGACCTGGTGCCTTATCGCCGGCTGGTCCGCGTCGTCGAGCAGCGGCTCGGCCACCAGCTCCTCGGGGAAACGGAACGCGCGAAGATCGCGCTGTCGGAACACGCACGCGCCCGCGTCGACCTCGCGGGCATTGAGGCCGGCCTCGTCGCCGACGTGTCGCGGGCCGAACTGATCGACCTGCTCGACGATCTGCTTGCGCGGCTGGTGCGCGTCGCGAAGGCGACGATCGCGGCGGCCGGACTCGACGCTTCCGACATGTCGACGCTGTACTTCACCGGGGGTTCGAGCGGCATGCGGCCGCTGCGCGAAGCGTTCGCCGCGGCGTTCCCGGACAGTCGGGCCGTCGTGGGCGATCTCTTCGGCAGCGTCGTCAGCGGGCTCGGCATCGACGCCGCACGACGCTTCGCCTGACGCACGTGACACTACGGCAGTGTCCTTCGCGGCTCGACGGGTATGCTCGCGCCTTCGAATTCGGTTCCGGAACCCCCGATGATCGAGCTCCACTACCACCCCGGCAATGCCAGCCTGACGCCGCATATCGTGCTGGAGGAGATCGGCGTTCCTTTCAAGCTCGTCCACGTCGATCGCGCCAGTGGCGCCCACAAATCCGGCGCCTACCTGAAGCTCAATCCGAACGGCCAGATTCCGGTCCTGGTCGACGGCGGCCTCGTGCTGTACGAGACGGCCGCGATTTGCCTGTACCTCGCGGACACGCATCCGGACGCCGTACTTGCGCCGGCCCCGGGAACGGCTGAGCGCGCGCATTTCTACAAGTGGCTCGTGTGGAGCACCAATACGCTGCAGGCGATGCTGATGCATTACTTCTACGGCGGACGGATGGTCGACGACGGCAACGCGACCGCGGCCGCGCAGGTCAAGGCGCACGCGGAAGCGAAGATCGGCGGCATGCTCGACCAGATCGACGCCCAGCTGGCGTCGCACGGCGGCCCGTGGCTGCTCGGCCAAACGTACAGCGCCGTCGATCCGTACACGCTGATGCTTTGTCGCTGGACGCGCGGCTTTGCGCGCCCGGCGCGCGCCAGGCCCCACACCGGACCCTATCTGCAGCGCGTGCTGGCGCGTCCGGCGGTGCAACGCGCGTTCGCCACCGAGAAGCTGGCGCCGCCGCTGGTCTAAGTTTTTATGTTCGGAACTGACGTCACAAAACACTGGCGGGTCAACCGCGCGGGTCGCCGCGGCTGACGGTCTTGCATCAGCGCGGCAGCAGCCAGAGCGACAACCCGGGCACGAAGCCGA
>JBDTNI010000086.1:0-7432 GCA_039933815.1 Betaproteobacteria bacterium | reverse complement strand
GGTCGGCGAGAGCGGCTCGGGCAAGTCGGTCACGGCGCTGTCGATCATGCGGCTCGTCGAGCGCGGCGGCGGCCGCATCGTCTCCGGGCGTATCGGCTTCACCAGGCCCTCCGGGGCGCAGGTGAATCTCGCAGCGGCCGACGCCCCCACGCTCCGCGATATCCGCGGCGCGGAGATCGCGATGATCTTCCAGGAGCCGATGACGTCGCTGAACCCGGTATTCCCGGTCGGCGAGCAGATCGCCGAATCGATCCGGCTGCACCAGCACAAGGACGTGGCCGCCGCACGCGCCGAAGCGTTGCGGATGCTCGAGCAGGTCCGCATCCCCGAAGCGCGCGGCGTGCTCGATCGCTATCCGCACCAGCTGTCGGGCGGGATGCGCCAGCGCGTGATGATCGCGATGGCCCTGTCGTGCCGCCCGGCGCTGCTGATCGCCGACGAGCCGACGACCGCGCTCGACGTGACGATCCAGGCACAGATCCTGACGCTGATCCGCCTTCTGCAGGACGAGATGCGGATGGCGGTGATGTTCATCACGCACGACATGGGCGTGGTCGCCGAGGTCGCCGACCGCGTGGTCGTCATGTACCACGGCGAGAAGGTCGAGGAAGGCGCGGCGGTCCGCCTTTTTACGCAGCCGGCGCACCCGTACACGCGCGCTTTGCTCGCTGCGGTTCCGACGCTCGGCGCGCTGCGTGGCGAGAACCTGCCGCGAAAATTCGCGATCGCCGGCGCCGCCGAGGTCGAATCGTCGCCCGCCTCCGCGCACCCGGGCGCGCCGGCCGTCACACCCGAAGTGCGCGAACGCGGCGACACGCCGCTGCTGCGGGTGCGGCAATTGTGCACGCGCTTCGACATCAAGTCGGGATTCCTCGGTCGCGTGCGCCGTCGCGTCCACGCCGTCGAGCACGTCAGCTTCGACCTGGCGCCCGGCGAAACACTCGCCCTCGTCGGCGAATCGGGATGCGGCAAATCAACAACCGGCCGCTCACTATTGCGACTGGTCGACATCGCGTCGGGCCGCATCGAGTTCGAGGGCCGCGACATCCAGATGATCTTCCAGGACCCGTTTGCGTCGCTAGACCCGCGGCTGACCGTTGGCTTTTCCATCGCCGAGCCGCTGTACATCCACGGTGTCGCGCGCGGCCGCGACGCGGAAACCCGCGTCGCATGGCTGCTCGAGCATGTCGGCCTCACCGCCGCGCACGCGCACCGCTATCCGCACGAGTTTTCCGGCGGGCAGCGGCAGCGGATCGCGATCGCCCGGGCCCTTGCGCTCAACCCGCGCATCATCGTTGCCGATGAGCCGGTGTCGGCGCTCGACGTGTCGATACAGGCGCAGATCGTCAACCTGCTGCTCGACCTGCAGTCCGAGTTCGGCGTCTCGTACCTGTTCATTTCCCACGACATGGCCGTGGTCGAGCGCGTGAGTCACCGCGTCGCCGTCATGTATCTCGGCCAGATCGTCGAAATCGGCCCGCGACGAGCCGTATTCGGCAATCCGCGCCATGCGTACACCCGGAAGCTGATGGCTGCGGTCCCCGTTGCGGACCCGGCGCGGCGCCGGCGCGAAAGGGCGCTATCATCCGACGAAGTTCCGAGCCCCATCCGCGCCGTCGGCGACGAGCCCGCATTCGCGCCGATGACCGAAGTGGGGCCTGGTCATTTCGTCGCCACGCACCGCGTGGGCGGCGCGTACTAGCGGCCTGTAACAGGCCGTCACCGATTAAACGTTCGCGACCGGACGGTCGCTTCCATCTCGAGGAGTCAACGATGAAACCGTTCCACCGCATGCTCACCGCGGCGCTCGTGTCGATTGCCGCGGCGGGCCCGGCGTACGCCGCGAAGGACGTCGTGTTCGCCGTGGCGTCGACGTTCACGACGACCGACCCCTACGATGCCAACGACACGCTGTCGCAGGCGATGGCCAAGTCGTTCTACGAGGGCCTGTACGGCTTCGACAAGGACATGAAGATGGTACCGGTGCTGGCCGAGAGCTACGAGGCGAGCAAGGATGGCCTCGTCTACACGGTGAAGCTGCGCAAGGGCGTGAAGTTCCACGACGGAACGGATTTCAATGCCGAAGCCGTCAAGGCGAACCTCGACCGCGTCACCAATCCCGACAACAAGCTGAAGCGCTACGGCCTCTACAACAACAACATCGCGAAGACCGAGGCCGTCGACGACTCGACGGTGCGCTTCACTCTGAAGACGGCGTTCTCGCCCTTCATCGCGCAACTCGCCCACCCGTCCACGGTGATGATCAGTCCCGCGGCGCTGAAGCAGTGGGGCAACAAGGACATCGCGTTTCATCCGGTGGGCACCGGCCCGTTCAAGTTCGTCGAATGGAAGTCGACCGATTACCTGAAGGTGGCCAAATTCGACGGCTACTGGAAGAAGGGTTATCCGAAAGTCGACACGATCACGTGGAAGCCGGTGGTCGACAACAACTCGCGCGCGGCGCTGATGCAGACCGGAGAGGCGCATTTCACGTTCCCGGTGCCCTACGAGGTCGCCGAAGTGCTGAAGGCCAAGCCCGACCTCGAGGTCGTCGCGGCGCCGTCGATCGTGCTGCGCTATTTGTCGATGAACACGCAGCAGAAGCCGTTCGACGACCCCAAGGTTCGCCAGGCGATCGCGTACGCGATCAACAAGGAGGCGCTCGCGAAGGTCGCGTTCAACGGCTACGCGTCACCCGCGCCGGGCGTCGCGCCCCCGGGCGTCGAGTACGCCGTGAAGCTGGGGCCCTGGCCTTACGACCTCGCGAAGGCGAAGCAGCTTCTGACCGAGGCCGGCTACCCGAACGGTTTCGAAACGGAATTGTGGTCTGCGTACAACCACACGACGGCGCAGAAGGTCACGCAGTTCATCCAGCAGCAGCTCCAGCAGGTCGGCATCCGGACGAAGATCACGCTGCTGGAAGCAGGCCAGCGCGTGGAGCGCGTCGAGAGCTGGCAGGACCCGAAGACCGCGCCGGTACGCCTCTACTACGTCGGCTGGTCGACGTCGACCGGCGAAGCGGACTGGGCGCTGCGTCCGCTGCTCTATGGCGAATCGTGGCCGCCGCGACTGTTCAACACGGCGTACTACAAGAATCCGAAAGTCGACGCCGACATCAAGAACGCGCAGCTGACGACGGACTCTGCCGAAAAGGCCAAGCTGTACAAGGATGCGCAGGAAACAATCTGGAACGACGCACCCTGGGCGCCGCTCGTCGTCGAGCAGCTGCTGTCGGCGCACAGCAGAAAGCTGTCCGGCGTGTACGTCATTCCGGACGCGTCGTTCAACTTCAATGAAATAGACCTCAAATAGCGACCGACACCACCGCTCGCGTCTGCCCGGATTTCCGCAAGAACCGCGAAGTTCGGTAGCCGTTGTCGCGCCGCCGCCGCGGGGACGCCCCCGGGCTGCGGCGCAAACTGCTCCCGCGCAAAGTATCGTGCGAGTGGAGCGAGCGAAACTTTGCGCGGAATGGTTCAATACATTGTCAGGCGACTGCTCGGCCTGCTGCCGACGTTGGTGATCGTCGGCTTTCTCGTCTTCCTGTTCGTCCATCTCTTGCCCGGTGACCCGGCGCGCCTCGCTGCCGGTCCCGACGCCAACCCGGAAACCGTGGAGCTGGTCCGCAAGGATCTCGGGCTCGATCGACCGCTTCCCGTCCAGTTCGCGAACTTCGTCGGGGGTGTGCTGCGCTGGGATTTCGGGCGTTCGTTGCGTACCAAGCGCGCCGTGTCGACCGAGATTGCGGACCGCTTCATGCCGACGTTCTGGCTGACCGTGTGGAGCATGCTGTGGTCGGTGCTGGTCGGCATGTCCATCGGCATTACGTCCGCCGTCTGGCGCAACCGCTGGCCCGACCGGCTGGGCATGACGCTCGCGGTGTCCGGTATCTCGTTCCCGGCCTTCGCGCTCGGCATGGTCCTGATGCAGTTCTTTTCCGTGCAGCTCGGATGGCTGCCGACTGTCGGGGACGATTCGTGGCGTCACTACATCCTGCCGTCGCTGACGCTGGGTGCGGCCGTGGCCGCGATCATGGCGCGCTTCACGCGTTCGTCGTTTGTCGACATTCTCGGCGAGGATTTCATCCGGACGGCGCGCGCCAAGGGACTCGACGAGCGCCGCGTCGTGTTGAAGCACGGACTGCGCAACGCGCTGATTCCCGTCGTCACGATGATGGGCCTGCAATTCGGTTTCCTGCTCGGCGGCTCGATCGTGGTCGAGAAGGTCTTCAACTGGCCTGGCCTCGGGCGGCTGCTCGTCGACGCAGTGGACATGCGTGACTATCCGGTGATCCAGGCGCTCGTGCTGCTCTTCTCACTCGAATTCATCCTGATCAACCTGATCGTCGACGTGCTGTACGGCCTGATCAACCCCGCCATCCGGTACCGCGGATGAGCGCCGGCGCCGACGTGCACCCGGCGACGGCCGCGCCGTACGCGGACGACGCGCGCGTTCGAACCCCGTGGGCCGAGTTCTGGCGCAAGTTCAAGCGGCAGCGCGTCGCGCTCGTCGCCGGGGCGTTCGTAATCCTGCTGGTGGCGATCGCCGTTGCCGCGCCATGGATAACGCCCTACGACGCCGAGAACTACTTCGACTACGACCAACTCAACGCAAGGCCCTCGGCGAGCCACTGGTTCGGCGTCGACGCACTCGGTCGCGACATTTACAGCCGCATCCTGATGGGCGCCCGGATCTCGCTGGCGGCGGGGTTCCTGTCGGTCGCGGTCGGTGCGTTCGTCGGCACGCTGCTGGGACTCGTCGCCGGGTACAAGGAAGGCTGGTGGGATCGGATCATCATGCGGATATCCGACGTCCTGTTCGCGTTTCCCGGAATACTGCTCGCGATCGGCATCGTCGCCATACTCGGCGGCGGCATGGCGAACGTCATCGTGGCGGTGGCCGTGTTCAGCATCCCGACGTTCGCGCGGCTCGTGCGCGGCAATACGCTCGCGCTCAAGCACCTGACGTACGTCGAGGCCGCGAAAAGCCTCGGCGCGTCGGACGGCACGATCATTTTCCGCCACATATTTCCCGGCACGATCGCCGCGGTCGTCGTTTACTTCTCGCTGCGGATCGGAACGTCGATCATCACCGCGGCCAGCCTGTCGTTCCTCGGCATGGGCGCGCAGCCACCGACGCCCGAATGGGGCGCGATGCTCGACGCCGCGCGATCCGACATGCTGACGGCGCCGCACGAGGCAATCTTTCCGGCCCTCGCGATCTTCGCCACGGTGCTGGCGTTCAACCTGCTCGGCGACGGGCTGCGCGACGCGCTCGACCCCAAGATCGAACGGCGCTGACCGCCGGCGTCTATCCCGGCCGGCGAGGCACGCCGAGCGACTCGTAGAGCGGCCGCAGGACGGTGCGGAGCATCGGCAGCTGCCGGTGGAACCATGCGGCCGCCAGCAGCGCCACCACGCCATTCAGCGCAAACGCGAACGGCGCGCCCAGCGCTGCGGCGAGCGCACCGGCCGCTAGATTGCCGATCGGCGCCACGCCGAGGAAGGCGAGCGTGTAGAACGACGCGGCGCGTCCGCGCAACCGGTCGTCGACGATCGTCTGCAGGATCGTGTTTGCGGACGCCGCGGCCAGAATCGTCGCGCCGCCGACGACGACCATCAGCAACAGCGCGATCGGGTAGATCCGCATGTACGCAAACGCCAGCAGCGCTGCGCCGCTTGCCGCCGCCGAGTACGCGATGATGCGTCCGAGTCCCCGCAGCGTCGCGCGGCTCGCCAGGTATGCGGTCGACATGAGCGCGCCCAGTCCCGCTGCCGAGAGCAGGTAACCAAGGGTGTACGGGCCGCCGCCGAAGATATCCTTGGCGTAGACCGGCATCAGCGACGTGTACGGCGAGATCGTCCACGACAGCGCCGCCACCAGCCCCAGCAGCGCGCGCACCGGCTGCAGGCCGAACGCGTAGCGCGCGCCCTCGATCCAGCTCGCCCACCAACCCGACGTCGCCGCGGGACGGATGTCGGCAGGCCAGTGCATCTTCAGGATCGCGACGATGACGGCAATGAACGACAGCGCGTTGAGCGCGAAGCACACTGCTTCGCTCGTCAGCGCCAGCAGCACGCCTGCAATGGCCGGCCCGATCACCCGCGCGGTGTTGACGAGCATCGAGTTCAGCGCAATCGCGTTGCCGAGATCGCCGCGGTCGGCGATGAAATGGACATACATCGACTGGCGCAGCGGCAGGTCGAACGCCGAGCACGTGCCAAGCCACAACGCGAGCACGACGAGATGCCACGTCGCGATCCATCCGGATGCGACCAGCGCGGCGAGTACCAGCGCCTGCACGAGCATCAGCGATTGCGTGACCAGGAGCCCGCGCCGACGGTCGATGCGATCGGCGAGTACGCCCGCGACGTTGCTGAAGAGCAGGATGCCGACGTTCGCGCAGAACGCGACGACGCCGAGCAGCCACGCCGATCCAGTGAGCCGATACGTGAGCCATCCCATCGCGACCTGCTGCAGCCACGTGCCGATCAGCGACAGCCCCTGCCCGGTGAAGAACAGCCGGTAGTTGCGGTGCTTCAGCGCGCGGAAGGTCCGTCCGACGGTCAGCGGCATCTCGGCTGCCGCGGGTCGGGGCGCCGACAGGCTACGGCGCGCGGGCGGCGCGAGCACATCGCGTCAGCGCCGTTCGACACGATAGATGCGGGATTCGCCGTAATGCTTCGCGAGCGGCAGGTTGCCGACGTACTCGAGCGAATAGTCATGCGCGCCCATCGCTGCGAGCGACGCCGCGAATGCCTCGCTCGCGTACACCATGCCGGGCGGTGTCACGGGCTCGATGCGCGCGGCGCGCGTGACGCTCGACCCGAAGTGGCTGTCGCGTTGCATGATCGGGTCCCGCGTGCGGAAGACCGGACCGGTGTGCAATGACACGCGAACGTGGCTCGACGCTGCCAGCCCGGCGGCCGTCCAGTCGATCGTCTCCATCTGCCGCAGGAAGCGCAACGCGAATTCGGCCGCGTCGCGCGGCGCGTCGAACACCGCGTACACGGCGTCGCCCCACGTCTTGGCCTCCAGCGGCTTGGCCACCGCGGTGGCGATGAGCGCCGCGCCGATCTCGAGAAACCGGTGTTGGAACAGCGGTGCATACGCATCGTGCAGCCGGCTGTAGCCGGCGAAGTCCGCGAACAGCATCGTCTTCAGCGTTCGCGCCGGCCGACTTTCGACGGGAATCTGCGCGAGCGGAGGCGCGTCAGGGCCGTCGGACGCCGCGCCAGCCGGCGACGCGCGCCCCGGCGGCCCGGCGCTGGACGCTTCGCGCAACGCGCGCAGGTCGACAACGCGCGGCACTCCGACGGTGCGCGACCAGCGCTCGGCGGACGCGCGCGTGCCGCCGACGCGCCCGTCGTCGCCGGCGTCCAGCACGCACAGCATCGACGGGGGCGCGTCGAGCTGTTGCGCGCGGACGATG
>JBDTNI010000085.1:0-7452 GCA_039933815.1 Betaproteobacteria bacterium | reverse complement strand
GGGCTTTACGGCGCGTCGGGTCGCCGCGCGCGACGCCGAAATCCGCTGCGTCGTCGGCGGCAACGGGCCGCCGCTGCTGCTGCTGCACGGCTATCCGCAGACGCACGCGATGTGGCATCGCGTTGCCCCGTCGCTGGCGCGGACGTACACGGTCGTGTGCGCCGATCTGCGCGGCTACGGCGACTCGTCGAAGCCCGCGTCCGATGCGACGCACGCCGCTTACTCCAAGCGCGCAATCGCGCAGGACATGGTCGACGTGATGAACGAACTCGGGCATCCTCGCTTCAGGCTGGTCGGACACGACCGAGGAGGTCGCGTGTCGCATCGGCTCGCGCTCGACCATCCGACCGCGGTGTCGCATCTCGCCGTGCTGGACATCTCGCCCACGCGGGCGATGTTCGCGCAGACCGATCAGGCATTCGCGACCGCCTACTACCACTGGTTCTTCCTGATCCAGCCGTACGACCTGCCGGAGCGGCTGATCGGCGCCGATCCCGTGTACTTCCTGCAGCGAAAACTCGGCGGGTGGGGGACGGGACTCGCGCACTTCGATCCGCGCGCGCTTGCCGAATACACGCGATGCTTCAGCGATCCGGCGACGATCCACGCGTCGTGCGAGGACTATCGCGCGGCAGCGTCGATCGATCTCGAGCACGACCGCGGCGACGAGACGAAGCGCGTCGAATGTCCGTTGCTCGTATTGTGGGGCGAGCGTGGAGTCGTGCACCGGCTGTTCAAGCCGCTCGATGACTGGCGCGCGGTTGCGAACGATGTCCGCGGGCAATCGCTCGCCTGTGGTCACTATCTCGCGGAAGAGGCGCCGGACGCTACGCTGCGGGCGTTGAACACTTTCTTGGCGACGTGATCGACATCCCGCGTCCGTCGCCTCGATTGCGAATACCGCGAATCCGCAATCCGCCGGGGCGCAGGTAACGCGTCCCGGTGCGGTGCGGGTCAGACGCTCAAAGCTTCCCGAGCACGCCCGTCATCTCGTCTTTGCCGTAAGCGCGCATCGTCTGCGTCCGCACGCTGCCGGCTCCGGCGATCGCCAGCGCCAGCGCGGTCATCGACTCGTCGTCGGGCGCTTCGAACGTCGCAACGACATCGTACTTGCCAACGGTCCAGTACAGCGATTTGGTCTCGATCCCCATCTTGCGCGCGGTTTCCCGGACGGCGTCCGCGCGCTTGGTCGTGTCCTTGATGGTGCGAATGCCCTGGTCGGTGAAGCTCGAGAGAACGATGTAAGTTGCCATGCTGGTGACCTTTCATGGCCGCGAGGGGGCCGGCGAGATGATGCGACGATGGCTGCGTTTCGACGGCGTTGCGGTGGGACGGCTCGTTCGAGCCGCCTGCCGCGTCGGCGCGTTCGAACCGGTTAGCATAGTCCTGTCCGACTGCGCATGCTATGGCCGGGAGCCGGGCTGATATAATTTGCGCCGCGGCTGGGGCCCTCACGAACGGAGCCTCGGCCGTTGCAACAAAAATGGCCAAGTAGCTCAGTTGGTAGAGCAGAGGACTGAAAATCCTTGTGTCGGTGGTTCAATTCCGCCCTTGGCCACCTTAGCTCCAACCACTTAGCGCCGAGCTCGGTTGGTGACAATGTAGGCTCGGATGGCCTACGGATGGAATCTAGCAAGATCGAGGTTCCAATAGTTCACTGCCTGTTCCGCCGACCGGTTTCAGCGCCGTTGGAACCGCGGTGTCGTACGACGTGTACCAATTCCACGTCACGCTTGTCGGCAGCTATGTGATGGAGGCGTTGTCCGCCGCGTTCGCCACGGGCACCTCTGACGACTTTTGACAAGTGACGAATCGTGATGCGCCAACACACTATTGCGGTTCATTCGGAGTGAGTTTGGGTGACTGCGGGTGCGACCCATTCCGCACCCTTCAGGAGCTCAGCGCGACCCGTTTCGGTCGATGGTGAAGCCGTTGGGACTGAACTCCAGCTTCCGCGCGCGACGCGTCAGGCGTTCGGATAGTGCGCCGGAAACGTCACGCGAAACGTGGAGCCTTGATCGCGGATGGACTCCAGTTCCAGTCGGCCGTCCAGCAGTTCGCACAGACGCTTGACGATCGCGAGGCCGATGCCCTCGTGGTCGCGCCGGTCTCCGCCCGCGCCGCGCTGCGTCGTGCCGGCGGGAGGCCTGGCTTCTCCATTGCGGGACGTCGGCGGATCCGCAGCAACGCCCGCCGCCGGTGCGCGGGTCGCGTTCGAAGCGCCGACGCCGGGACCCGAATCCTGCACGCTGAGCACCCAGCGGGCCCCATCGTCACCCACCGCATCCCAGCTGACGTCGATACCGCCCTGCTGCGTGTACTGCACCGCATTGAGCACGAGGTTCTGGGCGATCCTGCAGACCTTGACGCGGTCGCCCTCGACGACGAGGCTCGGGGGCCCTTTGCAATGCAGGTAGAGCCCGTGCTCCGCCGCCATCGACTGCGAGCCGGCACACAAGTCCGATAGCGCCTGCGCCACGTCGAACGGGCCCGCGTCACGTCGCTCGCGTCCTGCGTCAAGTCGCGCCTGGGTGGTGAGATCATTCAGCAGTGCGTGGAGGGAAGCGACGCTGCGCTCGAGCATCCGCAATGATTTCTCGAGTGGCGGCGCTGCCGCCGCTTGGATCTGTAGCACGCTCGCCACGTTGGATACGATGCTGAGATTGCCGCGCAGGTCGTGCGTCGCTTCGCGCCACGCTTCCGCGCGCTGCTGCTCGAGCGCTGCGAGTTGCCGATGCGCGTCTTCAAGCGTGCCGAGCCGCGTCGACGCGTCGGCGCGTTGCATGCCGACGTACTGGGAGATGCTTTCCGTCATCCCGCAGACGAGAAAATCCGAGACGAGCCGCCATGCCGCGGACATCACGCCCGGCGCGAGCGATGCGTTGGCCGCCGCATAGTTTTCCAGTTCGTCGCTGAGGCACTCGTTCAGCCACACCCACTCGCGCATCACCTCCTGCTCGTTATAGCCCTGCTGCCAGCGCTGAAAGCCGTGCCGCTCGGCGTTGGCGACCTCGTCGCACGTCGCGGCGCGATCTTCGGCAGCGGTGTCCGAGGCCATCCGGCGCTCGAGCGCGTCGAGCATGTCGGGGATGTGGTCGAAAAACTGCGAGCGCGACAGCGTCGTCGCCGCGGAAATGCGGGGATCTTTCCGGGCAGCCTGGCTCCAGCACTGGAGGATCGCGTCGCGCCGCGCGTGCAGAAGCTCCGCCAGCTCGGAAAGCGCCGCGTCGTTGAGTTCGTTCGGGGTCATGAGTCTTGAGGGCCGCGACGCGGAGCACTTCGTGTCGAAGTCACCACGATACACGTAGCGGACGATGTGTCGATCATTGCAGCAAAACACAGGTGTTCGACCATCTTCGGGGGCTGCCGGCCGCCGCCGAACCGCGTGCGGCGCCGGTCCATGTAGTTTCGGGACGGAGCATTCTTCAAACGCCGATGCGTTGCATTGGGTCAGCGCATCGTGCAGCGCACGATACACCGAGCCTGTACGTACGATCGTTCGACCGACGACCCTTCGTCGAGTCATAGAGGGCGCCTTTGGCGACGCGGCGCGCCCGAGGGGCGCTCCCCGCACTCCACTGTTCGATTGGCGTGTGGATTGCTACCCTGAACCATCCTTGTAACCGTAGTGCAGCCATGAGTCTCGCCGTCCCGGCCGTCGAAGTTGCCTCCGGTGCACCCGTCGGAACGACCGGCGCGTTCGGATTCGGTACCCTCCGTCGTGCGGGAACGCCGCGCGAGCGGGCACGTGGGAGGCGCCGCCGAAGATGACCTGGACGAGTCTGCCACTGCGTCGCGCGCCGCGCGTCGGTGGCGAGGGACATTGTTGAATCCGGCGCAGTGGACCATTTGGTCGTGCGGACGGGCATCACGCACGTGAGTTCCGTTGCCGACCACACCGGGCGCATCCTGGTCTTCGCCGCATCTCGCGACGCCGAGCCCGCGCTCGCGGTGTTGAGGGCGGCTGGATACGCGTGCGAATGGTGCACCGACGCGGCCGGGTTCGTCGCCCGGGTCGACGCCCGCGGGTTAGAGTCACGGGATCCGCAATCCGGAACGGCGCGCCATGGCGGGGCTTACCACGCACGTACTCGACACTTCGGAAGGCGCGCCCGCGGCGGGCATGCGCGTTGATTTCTCGTCGATCGACGGCGGCACGGCACGGCTGATCGCATCGTTTCGAACCAATGCCGACGGGCGCACCGATGCGCCGCTCGCCGCGCCGGCCGCAACGGAGGCGGGCGTGTTCGAGTTGACGTTCCACGTAGGTGAGTACTTCCGGTCACGCGGGCTGGTGCTGCCCGAGCCGGCGTTCCTCGAACAGGTTGCCGTACGGTTCGGCATTGCCGATCCGGCCGCGCACTACCACGTGCCGCTGCTGTGCTCGCCGTGGAGCTACTCGACCTATCGGGGCAGCTAGCGCACCGGCGCCGGGGTGCGACGCGTCATCGCACCAGCGTCTTCACGAGCAATGCGGCGCCGGCCAGCGCCATGCTCGCAAACGTAAGCGCCCCCGAGATCACCACCCACGCCGTCTTGTTCCTGACGATCCGGCTCACCATGAAATGCTCGGCGAGGGACTCGCGTGAGAAATCGGCGTCGTCGAACGCCGCGGCATCCTGCTCGAAGCGGCGGAATTCGCGCGCGCCGTAATGCGTCGCCACGTAACCGTAGAAACTGATCGGTCGGTATTCGCCGTGCTGAGTGCCGGACAGCGCAAACGTTCGGCGCGGGATCACGACCCACAACGCGGCAAGCAGCGCCAGCAGCGATCCGAGTGATGCGCCCACGGCGAGCCATTGCGCGGCTGGCGCGACGTCGGTCAGGCGCGCACCGATCCACATGAACGTCAGCAGCGCGCCATTGACCGTGAAGAGGAAGCCGGCCTTGCCGTCCATGACGACGACCCAACGACGCGTGGATTCGGCAAGCGCCGCGTACGTGCGGGCTCGCTCGGCGGGCTCCATGGTTCAGGCAATGCGGCGGCGCGTGTTGTGCGCGTGACGAACGCTCGCGTCTGCGCGCTCAGCGACCCATTTCCACGTGCTCCCACGCGGACTTGCCCTGGTGGTGCAGCCGGAAATGGTAATCGCGCAGCGTGGCGAGCTCGTTGGCGACCTGCAGCGGAAATCCCTTGCGACCGCCTCGGCGGTCCATCATCAGGTCATCGAGGAACTTCTCGCACTTCAACGGCTCTTTCCACGCCTGGCAGAGCCGGTTCGCGAGACGCGCGTAACGGAGCGCGAGTTGTTTCGGGCGCGCCGATTCCGGCATCTCGGCCATCCACGCGTACGTGTCATCGCTGAGCGGCTCGGCCGTGTCTGCGGCGCGCTTCTCCTCCCAGTTCTCGGCTTTCCTCGGGGCCGCATGCGCCACGGGTCCAGACTCGTCGAGCGCCTTGCGCGCGTCGGTGAGGGAAACCTTCTCGAATTCCAGCGAAAAAGAATCGCCGCTACCTGTCATGACGCGCCTCCTCTCGTCGACAAGCGTTTTGCATCGCGACCGTCCTTGCGCCGCTTTGTGAACGCCGCCCAGTATACGGCGGCGGTCTCGCGGGGCGCGCAACGCGTTGTCGATGCTACGCGTCCCGCCAACGCGTGCGGGTGACAAGCGCCAGGGCGGTGGCTCGCCGCCGACGGGCGGTGTCGTGGCGGTGTCACACTCGCGTTCGCCGGGACTACCAAAGAAAAGGCCGGGCATCGCCCGGCCTTTCCAGATCAAACGAATCTCAGGATGCCTACGCAGCCTGGATGTTCGACGCCTGCTTGCCCTTCGGGCCTTGCGTCACTTCGAAGCTGACCTTCTGGCCTTCCTTGAGCGTCTTGAAGCCCTGCATGTTGATCGCCGAGAAGTGAGCGAACAGATCTTCACCGCCGCCGTCCGGCGTAATGAATCCGAAGCCCTTCGCGTCGTTAAACCACTTTACAGTTCCGGTTGCCATTTCTAGTAATTCCTCAAGTACGAGATATAAACGGGACGTTGCCCGGCCGATGTTTCGATCTCAAGGAAGTTACGGCGGTCGAACGACTGCGTGGCGGTCGTACAGAGCATGCCTTTACTGCTTGGAACAAAACACGGCGGGTACTATACGTCAGATTTCGAGATAAAGCGACAGGTTTCTGAGCGGCACCCGGCCGGGTGTTGCGCGGAATACCGCGCCAGACGCGCGATCCGTCGAAAACGACCCGTGGATGGCGTGCGGTCAGGACGTCAATTCCCGCCGGACCAGCGCCGCGCCTTCGCCGAGCGCCCTGAGCTTCCGGCGGGCAACGTCGCGCGAAAGCGGCACCATGCCGCAGTTTGTGCAAGGCAGCAAGCGCTCGGCCGGGACATAACGCAACGCGCTGCGGATCACCTGCGCGACCTCCTCCGCCGTCTCGACCCGGTCGGTTGCGACATCGATCGCGCCGACGAGCACGTCCTTTCCCTC
The DNA here is from genome assembly GCA_039933815.1 of Betaproteobacteria bacterium. GTDB lineage: Bacteria > Pseudomonadota > Gammaproteobacteria > Burkholderiales > Casimicrobiaceae > VBCG01. The sequence goes on along the minus strand of JBDTNI010000085.1, from coordinate 1,022 downwards.
GAGAAGACCGATGAGCTCGATCGGGACATGTGAGTGCGCACACTCGAGGGAAACCTGGTCGATCCTCGATGCCGCGAGCCGCGGGAACGTCTGCTCGTACTGGCGCCATTCGCCGCCGAGCGCCTGTTTCCATTCGATATTGGCTTTGATGCCGTAGCCATAGCAGATATGAACGGCCGTTGTGCATCGAAGCCCCTCCGCTGCGCGCTCGAGCGCTGCCACTCCCCAGTCCCGCACCTCGTCGAAATAGACGTTGAAGGCGGGTTCGTCGAACTGGATGACGTCGACGCCCAGGTCTGCGATCGCGCGGGCCTCGTCGTTGAGTATCTCGGCGAACGCCCACGCCAGTTTCTCGCGACTGCCGTAATGGGCGTCGTGCAGCGTGTCCACCATCGTCAGCGGGCCGGGCAGCGTGAATTTCACCGCCCCGGGCGTCTGGGCGCGCAGAAAGGCGGCGTCGTCGACATAGATCGGATGACACCGCGCCACGGCGCCGACGACGACCGGCACGGCAGCGTCGTAACGGTTGCGGATGCGAACGGTGCGCTTGTGCTCGAAATCGACGCCGTCGAGACCCTCGATGAACGTCGTGACGAAATGCCGTCGCGTCTGCTCGCCGTCCGACTTGACGTCGATGCCCGCCTGCTCCTGATCGCGGAGCACGAGCCTGACGGCGTCGCGCTTCCCCTCCGCCAGCGCCGCCCCGTCGAGTTTCCACGCGGCCCACAGCGCCTCGGGTTCGGCAAGCCATTCGGGCTTGGGCAGACTGCCCGCGAGCGTCGTCCGCAACAGCGTCTGCATCGGCGACTTTCGGAAGTGGCGGGCGGACATTCGCCCATCGCCAATTCTAAGCGGTAGCATCCAGGCCGCGCGTCCCGGTCGACTACGGTGGATGACCACGGCGGCCGATCCTGGCCTCGCCGACGCCCGCTGGCCCCCGCTGGCCCCCGCCCCGCTTGACGCTTGACCGAGATGCCGCGTACCTTTCGCCGTCCCTTCGCGACCCCGTTTCGTCAGGCCGC
>JBDTNI010000084.1:0-7479 GCA_039933815.1 Betaproteobacteria bacterium | reverse complement strand
ACGGTCCGCGTGGTGATGAGTCCGCGTGCGGCGAGCGCGCGGTAGATCGACTGGGCGAGCTCGACGTTTTCGGGCGAATGCGTCGAATGCGTCGTGTCGAAGCTGATCAGGTAGCGGGCCCAATCCTGCCGATGGGAATCTCCGACGCGGGCGATCAGCGCCTCGGGCGTGACACCTTCGCTTTCCGCCTTCAGCATGATCGGTGCGCCGTGGGTGTCGTCGGCGCAGACGAAGTGAACGACATGACCCTGCATCCGCTGGAATCGCACCCAGATGTCCGCCTGGATGTATTCCATGATGTGCCCGATGTGGAACGGTCCGTTGGCGTATGGGAGCGCTGTCGTCACGAACAGCGTGCGGGCCTGGGTGTCGGGCATTCGGGAATGGCGGGAAGGCGGCGGACCGGAATTGCGAATTCTAGCAAACGGTGAGGCTCGCCCTGCCTTTCGCCGGGCGGCGATCGGCTAAAATGAACCCATTCCGACGCGCTGCGTTCATCCTCCGGCGCGCGGTTCTCCCGAGGAATGCCAATGGCGGTGACTGAATCCGACGTCGAGCAGTGTCTGCGCGGCGTCGTCGACCCGAACACGAACCGCGATTTCGTCGCGACCAAATCGGTGCGCAAGATTCGCGTCGACGGTGACAGCGTCTCCGTCGACGTGCAGCTCGGCTACCCGGCGCGCAGCCAGCACGAATTGCTGAAGCGACTGATCCAGGATGCGGTCTCCGCGCTGCCGGGTGTCGCGCGCGTCGCCGTCACCATCGCGCAGAAGACCACGTCTCACGCCGTCCAGCGCGGGGTGAAGCTGATACCCGGCGTGAAGAACATCGTCGCGATCGCGAGCGGCAAGGGCGGGGTCGGCAAGTCGACGACCGCCGTGAACCTGGCTTTGGCGCTCGCCGCCGAGGGTGCGAGCGTCGGCGTCCTCGATGCCGACATCTACGGACCTTCGCAGCCGATGATGCTGGGCCTAGCCGGACGGCCGGAATCAAAGGACGGCAAGACACTCGAGCCGCTCGAGGCCTACGGCATCCAGGCGATGTCGATCGGGTTTCTCATCGACACCGATACGCCGATGGTCTGGCGCGGACCGATGGTGACGCAGGCGCTGGAGCAGCTGCTGAAGGACACGAACTGGCGCGACCTCGACTACCTCGTCGTCGACATGCCGCCCGGGACGGGAGACATCCAGCTCACGCTCGCGCAGAAGGTGCCGGTCACCGGGGCGGTCATCGTGACGACGCCGCAGGACATCGCGCTGATCGATGCCCGGAAGGGCCTGAAGATGTTCGAGAAGGTCGGCGTTCCGATCGTCGGCATCGTCGAGAACATGTCGATCCACATCTGCTCCAACTGCGGGCACGCCGAGCACATATTCGGCGAGGGTGGGGCGGAGAAAATGTGCCGCGACTACAAGGTTCCGTTTCTCGGCAGCCTGCCGCTCGACATGAGCATCCGCGAGCAGGCGGATTCGGGGCGCCCGTCGGTCGTGTCGGACCCGGACGGTGCCGTTGCCGAGGCCTACCGCGCCATTGCGCGGAAGGTGGCGATCTTCGTCGCGCAGAAGGCGGAAGATTTCTCCACCAAGTTTCCCAACATCGTCGTCCAGAACACATGACAGGCGCGTTCTGTTCCGTTTCCACGCACACCCGACGCGCGGCCGGCCGGCGATGACGATCAAGTGCGACGCATGGATCCGGCGGATGGCGGCATCGAACCGGATGATCGAGCCGTTCGAACCCAGCCAGGTCCGCGAGGCGGGCGGCCATCGCATCGTTTCGTACGGGACGTCGAGCTACGGCTACGACATCCGGTGCTCGAACGAATTCAAGATCTTCACCAACATCAATTCGACGATCGTCGATCCGAAGGCGTTCGACGCCGGGTCGTTCGTGGACTATCGCGGCGACGTCTGCATCATCCCGCCGAACTCGTTCGCGCTGGCGCGCACCGTCGAATACTTCCGGATTCCGCGCAACGTGCTGACGATCTGCCTCGGAAAGAGCACGTACGCCCGCTGCGGCATCATCGTCAACGTGACGCCGTTCGAGCCGGAGTGGGAGGGCTACGTGACGCTCGAGTTCTCGAACACGACGCCGCTGCCGGCGAAGATCTACGCGAACGAAGGCGTCGCGCAGGTGATCTTCTTCGAGGCCGACGAGGTGTGCGAGACGTCGTACAAGGACCGCGGCGGCAAGTACCAGGGACAGCAGGGCGTCACGCTGCCGAGGATCTAGGAGGGGCCATGGGCAGGCCGACGATTCTCGTCACCGGTTGCGACACAGGGCTTGGCGTCGAGTTCGTGCGCCAGTACGCCGCCGACGGTTGCCGCGTGATCGCGACCTGCCTCGATCCCGATCGCGCCGATGCGACTCGGGCGATCGCCGGGGACGTGCGCGTGATGCACCTCGACGTAGCCGACCTCGATGCGATCGATGCGCTCGCCGGTGCGCTCCGCGGCGAAGCGATCGACATTCTCGTCAGCAACGCCGGCATCGGCAGGCCGCATCCGCCGTTCGGCAAGACCGACTATGCGTTGTGGCAGCGGATGCTCGCCGTGAACCTGATCGGCCCGGCCCGGCTGGCAGAGGCCTTCGTAGACCACGTGGCCGCGAGCCGGATGAAGGTGATGGCGTTCGTGTCGAGCCGGATGGGGAGCATCGGGCTCAACCTGACCGGCGGATCGTACGCGTACCGATCGAGCAAGGCGGGGCTGAATGCCGTGGTGAAGAGCCTCGCGATCGACCTCGCACCCCGCGAGATCCTGGTGCTTGCGCTGCATCCGGGGTGGGCGAAAACGGAAGCCGGCGCGCGCGTCGATGTCGATCGAAGCATTGCGGGTATGCGCGCGATCATCGAGCGCTGCAGCCGCCACGAGACGGGAAGCTTCCTCGCCTTCAACGACACGGCGCTGCCCTGGTAATCGGGCCCCGTTACAGGACACTAGTGTCCTGTCCCGTAAATTCGCTCGATAGTTCGCGGCGAGATCGGTCGCCATGCTGCGTTGCTCGGCCTCACGGTAGCAAGGGCTACGGCGTCGGCCGAGCGCCCTGCCTGGCAGCCGATTTCATCCGCTCCTTTATCTTCGGAACTTGCGGGACAGGACACTAGAACGCGAGCGGAACGTCCCGGTTCTCGCGGATCGAGCGTTCCGCTTCGAGGCAGCAGATGACGCGCTTGCGCGCCTCCACGCTCGAGACCAGCGGGCGTCGCTCGCGCAGTGATTGCGCCGTGAGCCGGATCTGCTCTTCGAGCTCGTAGACCTCGCCGGAGATGGCGATCGACTCGTGCAGCGCTTCGCTCACGCCGCGCTCGAAAGCAAAGCCCTTCGGCTGCACGCTGAACTGATAGACCGGATGATGATCGCGGTCCATCGCGCCCGACCACGCCATCCGGATCGCGCCGTCGGCGCCGGTGATCTGGACGACGAGATGATGCTCGAACCCTGCAATCGTCTGCGTGATCGTCGCGTAGGCGCCGCCGTCGAAGCGGACGATCGCCGACACGTTGTCGTACATGCCAGCCGAGCGCCCCGGCCGTTGGTTGCCGTAGGCCCGGATCGACACGGGGTCGCCGCGCTGTTCGAGATACCACAACGCGAAATCGAAGAAATGGACCGTTTCCTCGAGCATCCACGACCCGACACGCGACGCGTCGTAACGCCAGCCTTCGGCGCCGGTGCGGTAGGGGTTGCGAAACAGGTTGACGTTGACGAATAGCGGTTCGCCGATCGCACCGTCGTCGATCAGCCGCTTCGCGCGGCCCCACTGCGTCGAGAGCCTGAATTCGTGGCCCACGGAGACGATGCGGCCGCTCGCGCGCTCGGCGGCGATGATCCGGTCGCAGTCCTCGCGCGACGTTGCCATCGGCTTTTCGAGCAGCACGTCCTTCCCCGCCGCGAGTGCCGCGCACGCGACGTCGGCGTGCAGGTGATTCGGCAGCACGATGTCGACGATGTCGATGTCGGGGTCGCCGATCGCCTCTCGCCAGTCGAGCGTGACGCGCGCGTCGGGGCAATCGCGCCGCGCCGCCGCCGCCGTCGCCTCGTTGCGACACGCGATGATTGCGAGCGCACGCGGGTCGAGAGCGGTGATCGCCCGGGCGTGGCAGCGGCCCCACGCGCCAAATCCGATGAGTGCGAAGCGCATTCCTGCGGGTCTCTCTTCAGGCGGTTGTCGCGGGAATTCGGGCCTGCTCGTCGAGCCATCTCCTCGCGAAGCGGCCGGTGTTGCGGACGTGATCGGCGAGCAGCGCCATCAACGCGGTGGTGTCGGTGTCACCGACCAGCTTCGCGATCCGCGCATGCGTCACCAGCGAGCGCGACATCACGTTCGGCATCGTATGGACGCGCGTGCGGAGCGTGGCGATCTTCGCGTCGAGCATTGCGTATGCTTCGACGAGATAGCTATTGCCCGCCGAGTCGACGATGACGCGATGGAATTGCGCGTCCAGACGCTGATATCCGCGGAAGTCGTCCGCGTGCAGTGCCTTTCGCATGTCGGCCACGACGGCAGCGAGATGCGCGGCCAGCGTGGCGCGGCTGCGGACGAGGCCCAGGCGCAACGCCGCGAGCTCGAGCACCTCGCGTGCCTCGCACAGCGCATCGATGTCCTCGGGGCGCACCCTGAACACATAGGTGCCGCGCTTGGCGTGCGTCTCGATCAGCCCCTCTGACTTCATCTTCAGGAGTGCTTCGCGGACCGGCGTCTTGCTGATGCCGAGCGTCCGCGAAAGCCGCGCCTCGGACAGATGGTCGCCGAACTTGAGCTGACCTTCGATGATGGCCGTGCGGATCGCCTCCTCGGCGAGTTCCGTCAGCGGTTGCGGGCGACTGAGTTTTTCCATTGACACTTCGTATCTAAGATATCATATTCCATCGAATGCCGATCGGCTGCCGATTGCCGCATCGGCGACGGTCCGCGAACTTCCCGGAGGTTCCTGCGATGAAGAATCACTCGCTGCTCTTGCGTTGGTTGTCCGCATTTGCGCTCGCCGCATGCCTCGTCGCGTCGCGCGGCGCGGCGGCCCAGATCAAGATGAGCATCGGCTGGGACCCGCCGACGAACGACCACCCCTACGCGGGGGCGGGCAACGACTTCAAGCGGCGCGTCGAGCAATACACGAAGGTCAGATTCAGGTCCAGACCTACTGCTGCGTCAAGATGGGCAGCGAAGAAGAGATGGTGAAGAAGATGCAGCTCGGCACGCTCGACGCCACCATCGTCGCGCAGAACAACGTCGGTCCCGCCTTCCGTCTCTACGACGTGTTCACGCTGCCTTACATCCTGCGCGATTACGACCACGCCGTGAACGTGCTGGAAGGCCCGATCGGCACGAAGCTGTCGGAGAAGGCGGCGGAAAGTGCCGGCTTCCATATTTTCTCGAGCACGTCGATCGCCTTTCGCAGCCTCTACAACACGAAGCGGCCGATCGAGTCGATCAAGGACGTTCCGGGCCTGCGCTACCGCGTGCCGCCCAATCCGGTGGCGCTTGCCACGAGGATGCCGCCCTTATCGTGCGCCACCGTTTCCACTCTTCAGGTCGGAGTCGATGGCTAGCGTCAGCCTCCGCAGTATCGCGAAGCGCTTCGGTGACCAGAAGGTCGTGCACGACATCGACCTCGACGTCGCGCACGGGGAATTCGTCGTGCTGGTCGGCCCGTCGGGCTGTGGCAAGAGCACGACGCTGCGGATGATCGCGGGGCTCGAGGATGCGACGAGCGGGGAGATCCTGATCGACGGCCGCGTCGTCAACGAGGTCGCGCCGAAGGATCGCGACATCGCGATGGTGTTCCAGGATTACGCGCTCTATCCACACATGAGCGTTTACGACAACCTTGCATTCGGGCTGCAGATGAAGGATGTTCCGAAACGGGAGATCGCGCGCCGGGTGCAGGAGGCCGCCGACGTGCTCGGCATCGAGCCGTTGCTCGAGCGGCGACCGCGCCAGCTCTCGGGCGGTCAGCGCCAGCGCGTCGCGATGGGTCGCGCAATCGTCCGGCGGCCCAAGGTGTTCCTGTTCGACGAGCCGTTGTCGAACCTCGACGCGCAGCTCCGCGTCCAGATGCGCACCGAGATCAAGAAGCTGCACCGTCGCGTCGCGACGACCATCGTCTATGTCACGCACGACCAGGTCGAGGCGATGACGCTCGCCGACCGGATCGTCGTCATGCGCGGCGGCGAGATCGAGCAGGTCGGCACACCCGACCAGGTGTACAACCATCCGACCACGCAGTTCGTCGGCGGATTCATCGGCTCGCCGATGATGAACTTCCTGCGCGGCACCGTTGATCGAGGCGCCCCCGCCGTTGTCCTCGAGGACGGCCTCAGCATGCCGATCGACGGGGCGCGCCTGCCCCGCGACGGCGGCGACTTCATCGTGGGCATCAGGCCCGAGCATTTTGCGCTTGCCGATGCCGCGCATCCGGGCTTTGCCGTCCGCGCGGACGTCGTCGAGCCGCTCGGCTCGGACACGCTGGTGTTCATGCGCGTCGGCGAAGCCGACGTCGTCGCGCGCCTGCCGCCCTCGCTGCGCGTCGCGGCCGGTGACAGTCTGCAAGTCACAGTCGATGCGGCATCGATGCACTTCTTCGACGCTTCGAGCGGCAAGGCGGTACGATGAACGAAGGGGCGGCCCGCAGTCGCACCCATAACGAGTAAACATTGGAGGAGAACATGGCAATGCGCGAACCACGCGGTGTATTGCGCTTCATGGCGCACATCGGCATCGGCACGTTGACGGCACTCCTGCTCGCCGTGTCTACCCCAGCGGCCGCCGAGCAGAAGAAGATCAGTTTTCTCACGTGGAACATCTCGGACCAGGCGGATCTTTTCAACGAATGGATCGCCGAATTCAAGAAGCGACATCCGGACGTCGACGTCGAGTGGCTCGACAAGAAGGGCCCCGAGCTGCCGGCGTTCTACCAGACGCAGGTCATCGCTGGCACGCCGCCCGACATCATCAATACGCAGGGCGCGCTGTGGCTCGAGTACGCGGCCGCGGGCGGGCTGGTCGACCTCACGCCGTACCTCGACAAGGATGCGGGAGTCCGCAGCCGCTTCAACGCCGACTACCTGGCCCAATGGAAATACAACGGTCGCAATTACATGCTGCCGTTCTACATCAGCAAGACGCTGCTCTTCTACAACAAGAACATGTTTCGCGACGCGGGAATCTCGGGTCCGCCGCAGAGCTTCGACGCGCTGCTTGCCGATGCGGCCAAGATGTCGAAGGGCGAGAAGACCGGGTTCATCACGCTCAACTTCGACTGGCTGTACTGGCCGCTGTTCAAGATGAACGGCGTCGACCTGCTGACACCGGATCTGAAGAAGGCGGCGTTCAACACGCCCAAGGCGGTCGAGGTGCTGGACAAGCTGGCCAAGGCCACGGCCAGCGGCGCCATCAACAAGATTTCGTGGACCGGCCGCTGGGTCGAACCGAACGGCGCTTTTGCCGGCGGCAACGTCGGCATGCTGCAGG
>JBDTNI010000083.1:0-7501 GCA_039933815.1 Betaproteobacteria bacterium | reverse complement strand
GATCCAATGGACGTTCACTCGGCACGATGCAGATCGGAAACTCGGTCGTCACTAGTTCTCCGGGAGGCGTCCATATAAGACTTTCCCTAGGAGCCTGCGCGGCAGAAGGCTGGATAGTGCGTCATCCAGCAGAGCCGCGGAAGCGTTGAGTGGCGATGACTACGAGCTATCTTCCTTACGAACCGCGGCAGCAATTGCTGCTGCCGGCGGCGCTGCAAGACTGGTTGCCGGAAGGGCATCTGGCGTACTACATCAGTGACACGGTCGATAGTCTCGATCTGAGCGCGTTTCATGCGCGCTACGCAGCAGGTGGCCCGCGCAACCAGCCGTTTCATCCAGCGATGATGGTCAAGGTTCTGCTCTATGGCTACGCGACGGGCGTGTTCTCGTCGCGTAAGCTGGGGCGCAAGCTGCACGAGGACGTCGCGTTCCGGGTGCTCGGGGCCGGCAATTTTCCCGCGCACCGGACCTTGAGCGATTTCCGGGCGCTGCATCTGCAGGAGCTCGCAGCGCTGTTCGTGCAAGTGGTGAAGCTCGCGCGCGAGTGCGGTCTGGTGAAACTGGGCACCATTGCCGTCGATGGCACCAAGGTCAAGGCCAACGCGAGTCGCCATAAAGCGATGAGCTACCAGCGCATGCTGCAGGCGGAAGCCGAACTGAAGGCGCAGATCGATGCCTTGCTGCAACGTGCGGAGGCAGCCGATGCGGCCGAGCGCAACGAACCGGAAACCGACCTGCCGGCCGAGATCGAACGCCGCGAAACACGCTTGGCAGTGATCCAGGCGGCCAAGGCGCGGCTGGAAGAACGACAACGCGCAGCCGATACCGCGCGCGGTCGCGCTGCGGATGACGAGCAGCGGCCGCACCATTCCGATGGCACACCCAAGCGCGGCCCGCTGTACAAGCGCGCCTTCGGCGTGCCGGCCGCCACTGACCAGGAGAGCTTTACCGACACGGACAGCCGCATCATGAAACAGGCTGGCGGCGGCTTCGAGCAGAGCTACAACGCGCATACGGCAGTCGATGCCGAGCATCAGATTATCGTCGCCGCCGAGTTGACCAATAATGCGGCCGACAGTGACCGACTGCTGCCGATGTTGCAAGCGGTCAAGCGTACTGCGGGAGAGCTGCCGCAGCAGGCGTTGGCGGACGCCGGCTTCCGCGCGGAGAGCAGCCTTGAGAAGCTCGCTGCAATGCCGTGTGAAGTCATCGTTGCCCTCGGTCGCGAGGGGCGTACCCAGGCGGCGATCGATGCCGACAAGTATCCACACACGGCGGCCATGGCGCAGCACTTGCGCAGCGCACCGGCGCAAGCCGCCTACCGCAGGCGCAAGGCGATCGTCGAGCCGCCGAACGGCTGGATCAAAGCGGTGCTTGGATTTCGCCAATTCAGTCTTCGCGGCTTGCACAAGGTCGGGGCGGAATGGAAGCTCGTCTGTATGGCCTTGAACCTGCGGCGCATGGCGTATTTGTGATGGGCGCGAAGCCACAAAAGAGCGCCAATCGCGGCTGCCAAGAGCATTGCGACGTCCAGCCGGACGAAACGGACCTCTTGTTGGTCTGAACTGCCCACGAACCATGTCAGTTTCCGAGCGCTTCAACCACAATCCTGCGATTTGTGGGGTCTGCCGCGCAGACTCCTAGGTGCAGCGCAGCAGGCGCGGAGGCGTCTGCGGGTCCGCGACGCCCGCAAATGCAAAAATCGCCGGGGTCTGCGCGTCGAACCCCTCGTACGCATGGCTGCCGCCACTCTGGATGAACTGACATGCACCCGCGTAGAACCGCAGGGCCGCGCGGTAGTCGAGGATCTCGTCGCCGGTCTGCGCGAGCAGGAAGTAGCGTTCCGGACGGGTGATCCGTTCGACGCGCATCGCCGCGAGCTCGTCGAAATGCGACGGCGTCACGTCGAAGCGCTCGCCCGTGTGCATGTTCATTTGCGGGCCTGCGTGGTCGCGCAACGCCACGTCGGGCCGCACGGCCGGATTGATGAGGACGGCGCCGCGACCGTGACGCTCCGCCGCGACCGTGGCGTAGAAGCCGCCGAGCGAGCTGCCGACGAGACACAGGTGTTCGTCGCCGTGCCCGGCGACGATTGCGTCGATCGCGTCCAGCGCACGCGCGGGACGGTGAGGGAGCGCAGGCACGACCAGCGTGGGCCGGCCCTTTACCGGCAGGGACTCGACGGCCGCGGCGAGCTGGCGCGCCTTGGCGCTCGCCGGCGACGACCGGAAGCCATGCAGGTAGACGAGAATCAACGGCCGCGGTCGGCCAGTGCGCGCAACAGCCGCTCGTGTACGCCGCCGAACCCGCCGTTGCTCATCACCAGCACGTGGTCGCCCGGCTCGGCGGCGGCGGCGACGGCGGCCACCAGCGCGTCGAGGTCGCCAAAAACGGCGGCGCGTTCGCCGAGCGGCCGGAGCGCGTCGGCGACATCCCAGTCGAGGCCCGCCGTGAAGCAAAAGACGCGGTCAGCCTGCGACAGGCTGCCCGGCAGCGCCGCCTTCATCGTTCCGAGCTTCATTGTGTTGGACCGCGGCTCGAGCACGGCGAGAATGCGCCCGTCGGGCGTGGCGCGGCGCAGGGCGTCGATCGTCGTCTCGATCGCGGTCGGGTGGTGGGCGAAATCGTCGTATACCGCGATTCCGCCGACGCGACCACGCAGCTCCATCCGGCGCTTGACGCCCCGGAACGACGCCAGCGCGCGCAGGCCGTCGGCCACCGGCACGCCTGCATGCCGCGCGGCGGCGAGCGCGGCCAACGCGTTCAGGCGGTCGTGCCGGCCCTGGCGAACGCCGGTCAGATTGCCGGACGCGACGCCCCGCAGCGCGACGTTGCCGTCGTCGTCGACGGTCCAGTCCGCCGTCGCACCCGGAACGGCGTTGCCGAACCGCTCGATCTCGCTCCACGCGCCGCGCGCCAGAACGCGCGCGAGCGCCGAATCGCCGCCGTTGACGATCAGGCGCCCGTCGCCCGGCACCGTCCGAACCAGGTGATGAAACTGTGTCTCGATCGCCGCCAGGTCGGCGAAAATGTCGGCGTGGTCGAATTCCAGGTTGTTCAGGATGACGGTGCGCGGGTGGTAGTGGACGAACTTCGACCGTTTGTCGAAAAACGCCGTGTCGTACTCGTCGGCTTCGATAACGAAGAACGCGCTCTCCGTAAGCCGGGCGGACACGCCGAAATCCATCGGGACGCCGCCGATCAGGAAACCCGGCGACAGGCCGGCCTGGTCGAGGATGTGCGCCAGCATCGACGCAGTCGAGGTCTTGCCGTGCGTGCCCGCCACCGCCATCACCCACTTGCCGTGCAGCACATGCTCGGCGACCCACTCCGGACCTGACGCGTAGCGCAGCCCGCGGTTGAGGATGGCTTCCATCAGCGCGTTGCCGCGCGCCACGACGTTGCCGATGACGAAGACATCGGCGCCCCCGGCGGCACCGTCGAGCTGCGACGCGTCGAACCCCTGGGTGAGCTGGATACCGAGGGCCTCGAGCTGCGTGGACATCGGCGGATAGACGTTGGCGTCGCAGCCGCTGACGCGGTGTCCGGCGCGCTCGGCGATGGCCGCAAGGCCCCCCATGAACGTGCCGCAGATGCCGAGGACGTGGATGTGCATCGCTGCCGCCGTCAGGCGCGGAAGATGAAGTAGACCGCGCCCATCATGCAGATGCCGGCCCAGACGTAGTCGAGCTTCAGTGGCGTCCCCATGAACACCGTTGCGAACGGGACGAACACCGTGAGCGTGATGACCTCCTGCAGAATCTCCAGCCGGGCGAGCGACAGCGCCGTGTATCCGATGCGGTTAGCGGGCACCTGCAGCAGGTATTCGAAGAGCGCGATGCCCCACGAGACGAGCGCGGCGATCCACCACGGCCGGTCGTCCAGCGTGCGCAGGTGGCCGTACCAGGCGACCGTCATGAACAAATTCGAGCCGACGATCAGCACCGCGCAGACCAGCGCGGGGTTCAGGGCGATCCATGGTGCGTTCACGGGGTGAGTCGACGCCGAGACTGGGCCGCCATTATTGCAGGACGCCGCGTCGCCCTCGCGGAGCGGCCGCCGTGGCATGCTCCTTGCATCGCGGTTCCGCATATTTCCACGACGCGCCAAGGTGCGTCCAAAGACCCGGCCGGGAGCGCATTCACCGCCCACCACGATGACGACGTCGGACCCCTCGGCAACCGCCGCAGCGCCTTCGCGCGTGCCCGGGCCGGTCGTCTCCCGGCGCCCGCCCCGGCGGCACGTAACCACCGCGCTGCGTCGTCTGCGCTGGCCCAGAATTAGGTCGAGCATCGGGCTTCGGCTCGCGCTGCTGGCGCTCGCGCTGGGTCTGCCCTTCGTCGTCTACGTCGCGGGCAACGCGGCCAGCCAGGCATCGCATGCCCGGGCGGAAGCCAAGCAGCACGCGCTGTCGCTCGCCCGGCTGTTCGCCGTCCGCGCCAACGATTACATCAGCGACCTCGCCCACACGCTGACACTCGTCGGTTACGGCGCGACGATGGACCCGTCCGCAGTCGCCGGCAACGAGGCGTTCCTCGGGCGGATCCGCGGTGACCTTCCGCGGGCGATCAACAACGTCGCGATCTGGACGCTCGACGGCCGCAATATCGGCGCGCTCGATCGCACGAACCTCACGCCGGACGTGACGATCGCCGATCACGGCTATTTCCGCCGCGCGCTGGCGACGGGCGAGCTGGCGGTCGAGGGGCCGCGGATCTCGCGCATCGATGGCAGGCCGATCGTCGTGTTCGCGCGGTCGGTCCACGGCACCGATGGCCGCGCGATCGGCGTGGTGACGGTGTCGGCGCGATTAGGTGAGCTGCACTGGCTGCTCGACCTGCGCGATGCAGCGCCGCCGGGAACGGTGGTATCGATCATCAACGCGGATGGAGTGGTGCTCGCGCGCAACATCGATCCTGCGCGGTGGATCGGCGTCAGCATGATCGACAGCAAGGACGTTCGCGCGCACATTGCGCAGCGCGAAGGCGTCGACGAGACGCTCGGTGCCGACAAGATCCCCCGGATCGCCGGCTACACGCATACGGAGCGCGCGCCGTGGCACATCTTCGTCGGCATGCCCGCCGATGAGGCACTGAGCACGTTGCACTCGAATCTCGTCGAGACGGTGTTTTATGGGTCGCTATCGCTTCTGCTTGGCGCGCTCTTCGCCGCGCGCCTTGGGCGACGGATCGCGCGGCCACTGCGCACGCTCGCGCGTGACGCCATGCTGCTCGCCCGCGGCGATCTGTCGCACCGGTCGGCCGTGGCTGGCAACGACGAGACCGGTGTGCTGGCGGCAACGATGAACCGGATGGCGGCGCTCATCGAGGAGCGCACGCACGCGCTGCAGGACCAGACGGACGCGCTCGAGCAACGCACCGTGGAACTCACCCGCAGCACGGCCGAGCTCGAAACCATCACCGCCAACGTGCCGGTGCTGATTGCGTACGTCGACGCGCAGGAGACGTTTCGCTTCGTCAACGAATACTGTCGCGACGTATTCGGCGTCGCCCCCGCCGACATCAAGGGCCGCACGCTCGCCGACGTCTTTGGCGCCGAGGTGTACGGGCGCCTGCACGAGCGCGTGCGGGACGTGCTGGCCGGCATGCCGCAGACATTTGAAACGAGCTTCACGCCAGGCGCCGATGCGCCGGTGTTCATCGTCACGAGCTTTCCCGACTACGGCGAAGGGAGGACGGTACGCGGCGGCTATGTGGTTTGCCAGGACATCACGCGGCGCAAGGAAGCCGAGGAAGCGCTGCAGTCGCGCGAACGCTTCATCCGCCTGATCACCGACGCGATTCCTGCGCGGATTACCTATTCCGACGCCAATGGCCGGCTGCAGTTCGGCAACAAGCGCTTCGCCGACTATTGGGGTGTGCAGGCGAACCAGCTCGTCGGCCGTCCGCTCCGCGATGTCGTGTCACCGGCGGCGTACGAACAGATCGCACCGATGCTGACACACGGCCTCCGCGGCGAGCAGCGGCGTTTCGATCTCGTCGTCGACCGCGCCGAGGGCACGCAGTTCTACCAGGTCGACCATGTGCCCGACATTGACAAGGACGGCATCGTGCACGGCGTCGTCACCATCTCGCAGGACGTGACTGCACTGCGGCAGGCCAAGCAGGCGCTGAGCGCGTCCGAGCGGCGCATGCGGATGATTGCAGACAACCTCCCGGCGCTGATCGCCTATCTGTCAGCCGACGAGCGCTACCTGTTCGTCAACGCGCGCAGCGAGCAGGTCTTCGGGCGCGCGCCCGAGCAGATTGTCGGTCGGCGCATCGCCGAGGTCATGTCGGCAGAAGCCTACGCGCAGACGGCCCCGCACATCGAAGAGGTCCGCCACGGCCGCCGCGCCCGGTTCCAGCGGGTGCGGACGCGGAACGGCCGCGAGACCACCGAACTCGTCGAGCTGATTCCCGACCAGGACTCGCGCGGCAACGTCGTCGGTTTCTACGGCCTCGTCCAGGATGTGACCGACCTCCACGACGCGCAGGCGAAAGCCGAAGAAAGCGAACGCCGACTGCGCGGCATCACCGACAACATCCCGTCGATGGTGGCCTACATCGACGCCGAGCGGCGCTATCGGTTCAACAGCCGCTACTACGAAACGTGGCTCGATCGGTCGCTCGACGCCGTCACCGGCGAGCGCGTGGCCGACGTGCTTGGCGAGGACGCGTACGCGGACGTAGGTCCGAATCTCGACCGCGCGTTCGCCGGAGAACGCGTCGACTTCGACGTCGAGGTCAAGGACGCCGGCGGCGGCAGCCGCTTTGTCCGCGGGACGTACATTCCCGACTTCGACGCGACGGGACGCGTGATCGGCGTCTACTCGTCGTCGACGGACGTGACGCCGTTGAAGCTCGTCGAGCGCCAGCTCGAGCGCCTCGCGCAATACGACACGCTCACCGGCCTGCCGAACCGCCACCACTTCAACGCCACGATCGGCGCGGCGCTCGACCGTTCGCAGCGCACGGGCAAGCAGATTGCGCTGCTGTTCCTCGACATCGACGCGTTCAAGCAGATCAACGACTCGCGCGGGCACGCGGCGGGCGACGACGTGCTGCGCGAGTTCTCCCGTCGGCTGTCGGCATCGGTGCGGTCGTCCGATCTCGTCGCGCGCCTCGCCGGCGACGAGTTCGTGATCCTGCTCGAGGGCATCCGCACGCGCGACGAGTGCCGACTCGTCGCGCGCAAGATCATCGCGTCGATGCGCGCAGAATTTCGCGCCGGTGACGGCACCGTGCGAGTGACCACGAGTATCGGGGTGGCGCTGGGATACGGCGCGACGGCGACCGCGGAATCGCTGCTGAAGCGCGCGGACAGCGCGCTGTACGCAGCCAAGGGACGAGGCCGCGACACGTACGAAGTCGCGATCTGACGAGGGCTCCTGCGCGGCATGCCGCGCGACGGGGCCGCGGTACTATCGCGCCATGCTCGCGACGCTGCCCGCCGACCTTCACCGCCCTCGGGACGCCGTCGCGCGCGATGCGGTCCAGGC
>JBDTNI010000082.1:0-7520 GCA_039933815.1 Betaproteobacteria bacterium | reverse complement strand
GCGGTGTAAATGCGGTTCAAGCCGCGTCCGATCGACACGCCGGCGGCGTTGAGATCGAGCGGCGCCGAAATCGCCGCTGCGCGATCGACCAGGTGCGTCGCATCAACGCCTGCCCGCCCGAGCCAGTTCAGAAGCGCGCTCCCGCCGAGCGACACGCCGACGGCGTACAGCGGTGCGTCCGGCACCGCCGCCCGTACCGCGCGGAGCATCGCGCCGACCTCGTCGTGATCGCCCGAATGGTATGCGCGCGGCAGCCGATTCGGCTCGCCGCTGCAGCCGCGGAAATGCGGGACCACGCAGCGCCATCGATTTCGCGACAGCGCTGCGTGCAGCGCGCGCGCGTAATGCGAGTCGGAGCCGCCTTCGAGGCCGTGAAACAGCACCACGACGGGCGCCCGCGGGACGTCCGAGTCCAGCCAATCGAAATCCCAGAAGTCGCCGTCGCCCGTCTCGATGCGCTCGCGCCGCAGCGGCGTGCGCGCGATCCGCAGCGCGTACGGCCAGATCGTTTGCGCGTGGCCGCCCGTCAGCCAGCGAGGCCCGCGGTAGAGCGGAGCGAAAGCAGCGACCGCCTCCGTGGTCAAACCGGCCCCCGGTAGGGACGCACGCCGCGCTCAGCCCGCGGCAGCACTCTCGCGGGCGAGCTTCGTTCGCTTCTCGTAGCACTCGCGCGCGAGCTGCACGTCGTCGAGGAACGGCCGCAACTCCGACAGCAACAGCGCCTGCGGGCCGTCGACGAGCGCACGCGCGGGGTCGGGATGGAAATCGACGAGCACCATGTCGGCGCCGGCGATCACGCCCTGGGCCACGACGTGAAAGATATCCAGCAGCCCGTCGGGGGCGCGCGCTCGGGTTCCCACCGAATGCGACGGGTCGATCGCCACCGGCATCCGCGTCAATCGCTTGACGACGGGAACATGCGAGAAATCGACGAAGTTCCGGTGCGGGTCGCCCATGTTCGTCTTCATTCCGCGAAGGCAGAACACGACCTTGCGGTTTCCCTCCGTCGCCAGGTACTCGGCTGCATTGAGCGACTCGTCGAGCGTGATGCCGAATCCGCGCTTGATCAGCACGGGAAATTCCTGCTGCTTGCCGACGAGCTTGAGCAATTCGAAGTTCTGCGTATTGCGCGTGCCGATCTGCAGCATCACGCCGGTGGCGTTGCCGGTGGCTGCAAGAGCATCCCGAATTTCGTCGACGTGTGATTCGTGCGTAATTTCCATCGCGATGACGCGGATGCCGTATTTGCCCGCGAGCTCGAACACATACGGAAGGCACTCGTCGCCGAAGCCCTGAAACGCGTACGGCGACGTACGCGGCTTGTACGCGCCCATGCGCGTGCACACCTGTCCGTGGTCGCGCAGCGCCCTCATCATCCCTTCGACGGAATCGCGCGAATCGACCGCGCACAGTCCGGCAAACACATTGACGCTGTCCTGGCCGAAGCGCACGCCGTTGTAGTCGAACGACGCCGGCCGGTCGTCGCCCTGCTTGTGCCGGCCGAGCACCCGATAGGGCTCGGAGACGCGGACGACCTTGGCGACGCACGGCAGCACCTGCATCTGCTCCACCGTAAGCGCGGCGGTATTGCCGATCAGGTAGATCTCGGTGAGGGTCACCTCGCTGCCGACTTCGCGGTGGACCCTGAACGTGACGTTCGGAAGGCGTTCGAGCTGGGCGGCGAGCATGCGGTAGTCGCCGCCGTCAGGCCGGGAGTTGGGTTCGAGGACCAGGATCATGTCAGGATGCTTTCTGCATTATTTCAATAGCTTGCACATTCTACCGCATCGGGGAGCAGAGCGCCGGCAGTCGCGGCGGACCCCATGTTGCATCGCAATAGGGTACTGGCGCAACACGACCGAATCGGGTGTCAGCGATTTCGTTGCCCGGGCCGTTACGGTTGCCGTAGACTGAAGTCACTGCCGGTCTCTCGCCGTGTCCTCGCGGGACGCGGGCTTCGAAAGCTACGGTGACCTGACACAACCCGCTCTCCACGACTGAGGTAATTCGATGAAACGACTCTTTACACTGGCTATGATCGGCGCATTTGCCGCCGTGGCGACGCCTGCCTTTGCCGAAAACGCGCAACATGAGCGGATGAAGACCTGCAACACGAAGGCCGCCGAAAAGAAGGGCGACGAGCGCAAGATGTACATGAAAGACTGCCTCAGCGCCGAGAAGAAGACCCACGATACGAAGATGGGCGCGTGCAACACGAAGTCGAAGGGCATGAAGGGCGACGAGCGCAAGAATTTCATGTCCGACTGCATGAAAACCGCCGCTTAGGCGACGGGTCGGGATACGGTCGTGTGACCTCCTGTCCACACGACCGCAATTACAGGGCCGCACTTGCTGCGGCCCTGTTTTTTGTGGGGCAGCCGCCGGCGACGCGCTAAGACGACCGGCGAACCAGCAGTCCCTTCAGGTAATCGCCTTCGGGGAATTCCAGCGCGACGGGATGATCGCCGCTTGGCCCCATCCGGCCGACGATCGACGCGGACGCTTTCGCGTCGACGGCGGCACCCGCGACGATCTTCTGAAACAGTGCGGCGTCGACGCCGCCGGAGCACGAGAACGTCGCGAGCAACCCGCCGGGGGCCAGCAGCTTGAGTGCGAGCAGGTTGATGTCCTTGTACGCCCGCGCGGCGCCTTGCGCGTGTGCGACGGTCGGTGCGAACTTCGGTGGGTCGAGCACGATGAGGTCGAACGCCGCGCCGCGGTTGCGCAACGCCCGCAGTTCGGTAAAGACGTCGGCCTCGAGCCACGTCGCCCGAGCGGCGGGAAGTTCGGGGTTGCGCGCCAGGTTTTGGCGGGCCATCTGCAGCGCAGCCGATGAGCTGTCGATCGACAGCACGGACGCCGCGCCGGCGGCGAGTGTCGACAACGTGAAGCCACCGGTGTAGCAGAACGCATTCAGCACCCGCCGATCACCTGCCAGCGCGCCGACCGACGCGCGGTTCGCGCGCTGGTCGAGGAAAAAACCCGTCTTTTGTCCCGCGACGACATCGACGCCGTAGCGCAGGCCCGCCTCGACGAAGTCGATGGACGCTGGCAGCGCACCGCTCAGGACTCCGGTGCGGGGCGGCAAGCCCTCCAGCGTGCGCACGTCCGCGTCGGAGCGCTCGTAGACACAGACGGCGTCGTTGGCGTCGGCGAGCGCGCCGGCGATCTCGTCGCGCCACGCCTCGGCGCCCGCCGACAGCAACTGCACGACGACGGTGCCACCGTAGCGGTCGGCGATGACGCCCGGCAGCCGGTCGGATTCGGCGTTGACCAGACGGCACGCCGTGTGCGCGTCGTCGAGCAACGGGCGGCGGGCGGTGCACGCGCGCCGCACGGCGGACACGACGAAGGCTTCGTCGATCTCTTGAGCCGCGTCGAACGACCAGACGCGCGCCCGGATCTGCGACGACGGCGAGAACGCTGCCCGTGCGAGCGGTGTGCCGGTCGCATCGACGACGGTGACCGTGGCACCGGGTGCCGGATCGCCATCGACGCGGTCGATCGCGCCGGAGAAGATCCAGGGGTGTCGCTGCCGCAAGGAACGGTCGCGGCCCGCCTTAAGCCGCACGACACCCTCGCGCGCGGGCGCCTCGCGGGGCACCGCCGGCCGGGTCAGGAAGCCACGGCGATCAACCGCCCGAGCAGGTACGTGACGCCGCCGGCAAACGCGCCGAGCGCGAGCATCCGCGTTCCCGCGTAGACCGCGTGCCGTCCCGTGAAAAGCGACAGCGTGGCGCCCACGGTGAACAGACCCGCGGCCGTCAAGCCGATCGACCACCCGAGCGCGCCGGAGGCGCTCCCCGCCAGCCACGGGACGAGCGGCACGGCCGCGCCGGCCGCAAATGCGGTAAACGCGCTGGCCGCCGCGGCGAGCGGCGATCCGAGCGGGGTGGTATTGAGGCCGAGTTCCTCGCGGGCGAGCGCGTCGAGCGCGTGCGCAGGATCGGAAACGAGGCGTTTCGCCAGACGGTCCGCCTGCTTGCGCGGCAGGCCCTTGGCCGCGTAGATCAGCGCGAGCTCCTGCGCTTCCGCCTCCGGGTATTGCTTGAGCTCGTCGCGTTCGAGCGAGATCTGGTGCCGGTAGAGCTCTCGCTGGGACTGCACCGAGACGTATTCGCCGGCCGCCATCGCGAACGCGCCGGCGGCCATTCCGGCGACGCCGCTCAGGACAACGACCTTCAAATCGGAGGTCGCGCCGGCGACGCCGAGAATCAGGCTCGCGTTCGACACCAGGCCGTCATTGACGCCGAACACCGCGGCGCGAAGGTTGCCGCCGCCGAGCCCGCGATGCGGCCGTTCGAACTGCGCGTCGTCGGACGGCAGTGCGTGAGCGTCGCCGATCGGTTGTGGAGCACCGTAGATGGCCACGCCGC
This sequence comes from Betaproteobacteria bacterium, assembly GCA_039933815.1. Taxonomy (GTDB): domain Bacteria; phylum Pseudomonadota; class Gammaproteobacteria; order Burkholderiales; family Casimicrobiaceae; genus VBCG01. The sequence continues at coordinate 3,144 of JBDTNI010000082.1, read as the reverse complement.
GTACCTTCATCGCGGCGAGCACATTCTTGAGCCGGCGTGGCCCGAGCCACCGAACCAGACCCGCGACGAGCCGCGTCCGAGCATCGGGGACGAAGGGTCCGGGTGGCGGATGCCCGCGCGACGTCAACTGGGCGCGCCAGATCGTCGCCTGCGCCTGCGCCTCGCCGGCGAGCCGCCGGAACAACTCGGCGCGCGCGCTCCCGTTTTCGGCGTCCGCGCACACGCGGTACAGGAATGCGGAGCGCTGCTCCTCGGTCCAGGATTCGAGCGGATTCATCAGCGCGACCTCAGGCCGCCGCAGCGTCGATGCGTTGCACCACGTCGTCGGTCAGTTTCGGCACGACGGCGAGCGCCTGCAGGTTTTCGAGGACCTGGGCGGGGCGGCTTGCACCGGTGATCACCGTCGAGACGTGCGGATTCTTGAGGCACCAGGCAAGCGCCATCTGGGCGAGCGTACAACCTAACTCACGCGCTATCGGAACGAGTGATTGGACCTTCGCGACGCCCGCGGGTTCGAGCATGCGTGCCGCGAGCCATTCGTAGCCCTTGATCGCCGCACGCGAGTCCGACGGCACGCCGCTCGCGTACTTGCCCGTCAGCAGGCCCGACGCGAGCGGGCTCCAGGTGGTGAGGCCGATGCCGATGTCGCGGTACAGCGGCGCGTACTCCCGCTCCACGCGCTCACGGTGCAACAGGTTGTACTGCGGCTGCTCCATCACCGGCTTGTGCAGGTGATGGCGCTCGGCGATCTGCCAGGCCGCCATGATCTCTGCCGCGCTCCATTCCGACGTGCCCCAGTACAGCGCCTTGCCGGACTGGATCATGTCGTGGAATGCGTACACCGTTTCCTCGATCGGCGTGTCGGGGTCGGGCCGGTGACAGAACACGAGGTCCACGTGGTCGAGGCCGAGCCGCGACAGCGAGCCGTCGATAGCCTGCATCAGGTATTTGCGGTTGAGCGTGTTCTTTTCGTTCGGTCCCTCGTGCAGACCCCAGTAGAACTTCGTCGACACGACATACGACGAGCGGCGCCAGTCGAGCTGGCGCAGCGCTTCGCCCATCAGCCGCTCCGACAGGCCCTTCGCGTAGACCTCGGCGTTGTCGAAGAAGTTGATTCCGCCGTCGTGCGCGGCGGCCATGCATTCGCGGGCCAGTCGTTCGTCGAGCTGGTTGCCGTAGGTCACCCACGAACCGAACGACAGCTCGCTGACCTTCAGGCCGGAGCGGCCGAGGCGTCGGTAATTCATGGCAGTCATAGGGGCCGGTTGGCGTGGGGATGGCGCGCCGCGCCGTTCGCGACGCCGCTTGGGTATCGGGTCGAAGTGTCAGATTTGAACGGATGATGCGATGACTGTGCCGACAGGCGCTGGAGCGCACCAGACCGGCTAGAATCGCGGCCTTCATTCTACCTGCAGGAATTCGCAATGGCCGAACCCCGCATCCCGACCGCAGGCAAAGAGGCGCTGCTTGGCGTCGACGCCCTCTGGGCGATTCGTCGACTCGGCGCACCTGCACTCAGTCCGGACGGGAGGCGGGCGTGCGCGCCCGTGACGTCGTATTCGATGGACGACAACGCTGGGACCACGGCGCTTTGGCTGTTTCCGACGGGATTCGGCGCGGGTGCCGGCAACGCGCGGCGCCTGACTGGCGGCGACAAGGACCAGGACCCGCACTGGTCGCCCGACGGGTCGCGCATCGCGTTCACCGCGAAGCGCAACGACGACACCGAGCCGCAGATCTACCTGATAGCGGCCGATGGCGGCGAGGCGACGCGCCTCACCGAGCTCGCGACCGGCGTGTCGGCGATCAAATGGTTTCCGGACGGCAAGCGCATCGCGTTCGTCTCGTGGGTATGGCGCGATCTCGGCACCGCGGCCGCGCAGGCGAAGCGCGTCAAGGCACGGAAGGACGCGAAGGTGAAGGCGCATCTGACCGAGCGCGGCGAGTATCGATTCTGGGACCATTGGCTCACCGACGGCCGCGAACCGCACGTGTTCGCCTGCGACGTCGCGTCCGGTCGCTGCGAGGACCTGCTGCGGGACACGGGCCTCGCACTGCAGCCGTGGGACCCGACGACCGAGCTCTTCGACATTGCGCCCGACGGCGACGAGCTGGTGCTGACGGTGGACCCGGCCCCCGAGCCGGGGCTGATGAACCAATGCGACCTCGTCACCGTCGACCTTCGCACACGCCGGGTGCGCAACCTCACATCCGACAGCGGACTTTCCGACGAGCATCCGGTGTATTCGCCGGACGGCAGTTCGATCGCATACCACGCGTTCGACACGGCACGCGCGTTCAACGACCAGGGCCAGTTGCGCGTGCTCGACCGCAAGTCCCGGCGCACGCGTGTGCTCGCGCCTTCGTTCGACCGCGCGACGACGCACGTCCAGTGGACGCCGGACGCCACCGCGCTGCTGTCGATTGTCGAAGATCAGGGGCGGGTAGGTGTCTGGCGGCACCCGGCGTCGGGCGAGGCACCGCACGAACTCGTTCCCGGCGGCGTCGTGTCGGGATTTGCGCAGAACGCCGACGGCACGGTCATCGCCTATGCCCGCGATACGGCGCGCCACCCGCCGGCGCTGTTCGCCGCACGCGCCGACGGCAGCGGCGAGCGGGCGATCGAGACACTGAACCGCGCGTTGCTCGCGCGTCATGCGCTGGGCGAGGTCAAGGCATTCACGATCAGCGGGTGGGGCGGCGAGCCGGTTCAGGTCTTCGTGACCTACCCGCCCGGCTTCGACCCGCGCCACAAGTGGCCGCTGATGCACTCGATCCATGGAGGTCCGCATGCGGCGCATCACGACGGCTGGCATTTTCGCTGGAACACGCAGGCGTTCGCGGCGCAGGGCTACGTCGTCGCCGCCGTGAACTACCACGGCTCGTCGGGTTTCGGCCAGGCATTCCTCGAGACGATCGCCGGCCGCTACGGCGAGAAGGAACTGGCGGACACGGAGGCCGCGACCGACTACCTGCTCGCGCAGGGCTACATCGACCCCGAGCGCCTGACGGCCAGCGGCGGCAGCTACGGCGGCTTCATGGTGGCGTACATGAACGGTCATACCGACCGGTACAAGGCGTTCGTGTGCCACGCCGGTTGTTACGACTGGGTGAGCATGATGGCGACCGACGGCTACCGGTTCT
>JBDTNI010000081.1:0-7537 GCA_039933815.1 Betaproteobacteria bacterium | reverse complement strand
GTCCGCATTGTCCCGATCTTTCGTGGCCGTCGCGCTTGCCGTGTCTGCCGCGTGGCCCTGCCACGCGTTTGCGGAACCCAAGACGGTCTGCACGATCACCGTCAACTCGTCCGACGAGCGCGAGACGCTGCGCCGCAACCTTCCATCCGAAGACTTCAAGTTCGTTGAACTCGTCGAGCGTGGACGACCCGACTGGCTCGCGTCGGCCTGCCGCAAGGGCGTGCAGTGCGACGTCCTGCTGATCTCGGGTCACTTCGATGGCGGTGACGAGTTCTACTCGGACCGCCTCGATGCCCGCGAATCGCTGCCCGTCGACGAGATGGAGCGCGTCTCGTGCAGCGACTCGTGCCCCGGACTCTTCTCGCAGCTGAAGGAAGTCTATCTGTTCGGCTGCAACACTCTGAACGCCGATGCGCTGCGCAGCGCATCGGCCGAAGTCGTCCGCAGCTTCATCCGGTCCGGTCATTCGCAGGCGGAAGCGGAGCAGCTTGCCAACATCCTCGGTGAGCGGCACGCGCAGAGCAATCGCGAGCGGATGCGGCAGATCTTCAAGGACGTCCCCGTCGTCTACGGGTTCTCGTCGAAGGCCCCGCTGGGACGGGCTGCGGCGCCGCTGCTCGAACGCTACCTGCAGTCGGGCGGCGTCGCCGAAGTCGCGAGCGGACGCCCGAGCGCCAGGCTGCTGTCGCTGTTCGCATCCGTCTCGATGACCGTGACGACCGGATCGACCGATTCCGACCCCGGTGCCGGCTATCGACACGACGTTTGCCAGTTTGCCGACGACCGATTGTCGACGGACCGGAAGCTCGGGTTCGTTCACGCACTCCTCGGGCGCGAACCGGGCGAGGTGCGGATGTTCCTCGATAATCTCGAGAAGTATTCGGCGAGCGTTGGAGCGGCGACGCGGGCGGAGGCGCCCGTGGCCAAGGCCCTGCAGGCCATCGCCGACGATCGCACGGCGCGTGCGCGCTTCGTCGACGTCATGCGCGACGCCGACCAGTCGTCGGTGCGCGCGCGGATGATCGCGCTCGCCGGGCGGCTGGGGTGGCTGACGGCTGCCGAGAAGCGCGCGGAACTCGTTCTGATGATGCGCGACAGGCTGGCCAGGGGCGACGCGGGACCCGCGGACGTGGATCTCGTCTGCACGCTCAACCGCGATCATTCACTCGACGATACGCTGGCGGACGTCGAGGCGGGGTCGCGCGAAGCCCGCGACGATGCGGGCCGCGCCGGCGTGCTGGCGTGTCTCGGCAGTCCGGCAGGCCACGTCAAGGTGCTGAAAGCGATGACGAGCCCACGGGCCGACGACGTGCAGATCGCGCAGGTTTACCTGCGACACCGCCCGATCGTCGACGTGAACGAGCTGCGGCTCGTCGCGACGGGTGTAGCGCGGATGAAGAACCAGGAGGCCCAGATTCGCGCGCTTGACACGCTCGCGCAGCACCGTCTGGCGGACCAGGAAAGCCTCGACGCGCTGACGCATCTCTTTCCGGTCGCGCGATCGCTCGAGGTGCAGCGCGCGATCGCCGGCATCCTGATCCGCGCCGATACGCAATCGATCGCCCGGCCCGAAGTGATCCGCGCACTGCGCCAGAACCGGTTGAAGTCGCCGGAAGGCCGCGACCTTATCGATATCCTGATTCGTCGACTGCAGGCGAGCCTGCCGCCGGCCGCGTGACGATGCGCCGCGACTGCGAAGCGGTCGTCACGCCGCGACGCCGTCGCTAGCGTCGTGCGAACACTACCCGCGCTGGATCACGCGGCGGCGCTCGCCGCGCTCGCGCGGATCCGCGATGAAGTCGAAGCCCTCGGCAAGACCGCCGCGATCGCTGTGGTCGATGCCCACGGTGAACTCGTCGCCTTCGTCCGTTGCGACGGTGCGCTGCTGAGTTCGGGTCCACTGGCGATTAACAAGGCGTACACGGCGGCGCGCCTCAACCGGCCCACGCGCGTGCTTGGCGAAACGCTGCGCAACCGGGGCACGGACGTCGCGTTCTACGGGGACCCGCGCTACGTCGGTTTCGGTGGCGGCCTGCCGGTGCGCATGGGCGGCGCCGTGGCGGGCGGGGTCGGTGTCAGCGGCCTGTCCGACGACGACGACGACGCATTGGCGGCCATGGGTGTCGCCATCCTCCAGGGTGACGCACCCACGGCCATCGCAGTTTAACGCGGCGCCGACGGGCGCCGCCGTCCGTTACTTCCCGGCTGCTGCCGGCAGCGTCGCCGTTACGACCTGCTTGCCGTTGACGACCCCCGTCATGAAGCTCTCGCGGTCCAGATCGCCGTTGTCGTCGAACGAGACGTCGAGCAGCACGCCCGGATAGTCCTTCGCCGACAGCCGCATGCCGTGCATCGCCTTGGCGAAGGCCTTCTGGTCGAACTTGCCAATTTTCTCGGTGACCGCCTTGACGACGTACATCGCGCTGTACCCCTTCAGCCCGTTGTGGTCCGATTTGACGCCGTACTCCTTTTGGAACGCCTCGTTGTATTTCTTGATCGTCGGCTGCGGAGCGTCGGCGGTCAGCCCGACGTGTGCCGTCGCACCGTTGGCGGCTTCGCCCGCGAGTTCGATCACCTTCTGGCTCGTGAGCGTCGTCTCGCCGACGACCGGCTTGTCGTAGCCCTGCTTGCGCAGCTCCCGCAACGCACGGGCCGATTCTTCCTCGTTCGTGTAGACGAAGAGCGCGTCCGCGTTCGCCTGTTTTGCCCTGAGCACCGCACCCGAGAAATCGAGCTGCCCGGGGTCGGTCGAGATTTCGGCGGCCACCTTGATGCCCTGGGCGTCGAGCGCCTTTTTCATCGTGTCGAGCCCGCCCTTGCCGAAGTCGTTGTTGACCCAGATGATCGCAACCGACTTGGCCTTCACCGACTCCTTCAGGTAACGCGCGACCTTGGGCATCGCAGTGTCCTGCGTGAACGACGTACGGAAGATATAGGGGTTGCCCTGCTTGGTGATCGCGGACGCTTCCCCGCCGGTGAAGTTCGGTACCTCGGCGCGTCGCGTCTCCGCCATGCTGACGAGGATCGAGCCCGAGAACACCGGGCCCATGACGACGTACGCATTCTGGTCGATCGCCTTCTGCGCCAGCGCCTTCGCCACCTGGGGCTGCGACTGCGTGTCCAGCGACGTGTATTCGATCTTGCGGCCGAGGATGCCGCCGGCGGCGTTGATTTCCTTCACGGCAAGCTTGATGCCGTTGTCGAAGTTGGTTCCCGACGTCGTGCCCGTGCCCGAAAGCTCGACGAGGCCGAAGATCGGCACCGGACCCTGCTGGGCGCTCGCGAACGGCGCGACACCCAGGCCGAACGCGAACGCGAACGCAAGCCAGATTGCACGTTTCATCATCGTCTCCTCCTGTGATTGAAATGCGACAGCGGCGAGGGCTGGATTCTAACGGGAATCGTCCAGTGGAAGTCCAACATAGTTTTCGGCCAGCGCCGTCGACGCCGCGCGGGAGCTGACGAGGTACTCGAGTTCGGCCTGCTGGAGTTTCGCGCCGATGTCGCCATTCTCGGGAAAGCGATGCATCAGCGACGTGAACCACCACGAGAAACGCTCGGCCTTCCACACGCGTCGCAGGCACTGTTCGGAATAGCGGTCGATGCCCGCGGTCGAATGGGCGACGAAGTACTCGCTGAAAGCGCGCGCAAGGTACCTGACGTCGGACGCTGCCAGGTTGAGACCCTTGGCGCCTGTCGGCGGAACGATGTGCGCGGCGTCGCCCGCGAGAAACAGCCGGCCGAACCGCATCGGCTCGGCGACGAAGCTGCGCAGCGGCGCGACGCTCTTCTCGATGGAAGGCCCCGTCACGATCGCGTCCGCCGTGTCGCTGTCGAGCCGACGGCGCAGCTCGTCCCAGAATGCGTCGTCCGTCCACTGTTCGACGCGCTCGTCCAGCGCGCACTGGATGTAATAGCGCGTGCGCGTCGGCGACCTCATCGAGCACAGCGCGAAGCCGCGCCTGTGGTTCGAATAGATGAGCTCTTGCGAGACCGGCGGCGTGTCGGCGAGGATGCCGAGCCACCCGAACGGGTATGTGCGCTCGTAGACGGCGATATGGCCCCGCGGAACGCTCGCGCGGCTCACGCCGTGGTAACCATCGCAGCCCGCTATGAAGTCGCACGACATCGTGTGGTCGACGCCGTCCTTTTGCCAGCTGATGCGCGGCGCATCGCCGTCGAATCCGTGCAATGCGACGTCGTTCGCCTCATAAAACGACCGGCCGTCGAACGCACGGCGGGCCTGCATCAAGTCGTACGTGACCTCGGTCTGACCATACACCATCACCTGCTTGCCACCGGTCAGATGCTTGAGGTCGATGCGGTGTCGCGCACCCGCGAAAGCGAGCTCGATTCCGTCGTGCAGCATTCCCTCGCGACGCATCCGCGCGCCCGCGCCCGCGTCGTCGAGCAGGTCGATCGTTGTCTGTTCGAGCACGCCCGCGCGGATGCGACCGAGGACGTATGCTTCGCTCTTGCGCTCCACGACGACGCAGTCGATTCCCGCCCTTTGCAGCAGCTGTCCGAGCAGCAATCCGGCGGGACCCGCGCCGATGATCGCGACCTGGGTGCGAGGGTGATCCATGGAGCGCCATCATAGCGGGAACCCCCGTGTCATGCGGCACCGCGAGGGCGCACCGTCGAGGTCCGTCGGGACGGCGATTCCGTGGCGCGAAGGTGATGCGGCTCCGACGGCGCCGCGCTACGCGGTGCCGCCTGCCGCGCTACCATCGCGCCACTGCGTTCGGCTCGAGAGGAGGCTTTGGTGCCCGATGATCCCATGACCGCGGTGCCGCGCCGGTCGTACCTGTTTGTGCCGGGGAACCGTCCCGACCGGTACGCGAAGGCCTGTGCAACGCGTGCCCACGCCGTGATCGTGGACCTCGAGGATGCGGTGCCGGCCGACGCCAAGGCCGAGGCGCGCGCGGCGCTCGCCGACTGGCTTCCGCGAGCACCGCGCAAGGTGCTCGTGCGTGTCAATGCCGCCGACACAGAATGGTTCGACGGTGATCTGCGCGCGTGCGGTGCGCAGAACGTCGAGGGGCTGCTGCTGCCGAAGGTCGAAAGTGCTGACCATGTCGAGCGCGTCGCGACCGAACTGCCGGACCGGACGCTTCACCCGCTCATCGAAAGCGCGCTGGGCTTGTGGAACGCACTGCCGATCGCACGCGCGCGCGGTGTAACATCGCTGCTGTTCGGATCGCTCGATTTCCAGGCGGACCTCGGCATTCTCGACGATGAACTGATCCATGCGCGTTCGACGCTCGTGCTGGTTTCGCGCGTCGCGGGCATCGAGGCGCCGATCGACGGCGTGACGCCCTCGATCGACGATGCGTCGCGTGTTGCGCGCGACGCAACGCGCGGGCGCTCGCTGGGATTCGGCGCGAAGTCCTGCATCCATCCGTCACAGATCGACATCGTCAACGCGTGTTTCGCGCCCTCGTCCGACGACGTGGACTGGGCGCGGCGCGTGGTCGCGGCGTCGGCGCAGTCGAAAGGCAATGCGGTGCAAGTGGACGGACGAATGGTCGACCGACCCGTCGTGCTGAAGGCGCGCGCGATACTCGCCGAGTGCGCGCGGCCGCCTCGTCAATGACCGCCGCGCGTCAATCAGTATTCCACAGCGCGATCGTCGCGACGTACGCATGTGGAACGTGCGCCGGGTGCAATGCCCACTGCGCGGGACGGTAGCGAGGCGGGCCGTCGCGAATGCGTCGCGCATTCGCGTCGACGTCGATCGCGGCGAACGGCGCCGAGAGCGCGTCCCCGGTGGCCTTGCTCATCGCTTCCTTGCACGTCCAGAGCGTCAGCACCCGCTGGCGTTGCGTGTCGGTGTCGAGTTGCTCGAGCTCTACGCGTTCGGCGGCCGTCAGGAACTTCCTGGCGATGCCCGCAGTGTTGATCGCACGATCGAGGCGTTCGACGTCCACGCCGATGCGTCCGGCACGAACGACTCCGACGATCGCGACGTCTGCGGTGTGGGAGACATTGAAATCGAGACGCGTCGCGCCGGCAAGCCGCGGACGACCGCGCGCGCCGCGTTCGATGACGACCTCGGCCGGTTCGCTGGCGAGTTCGTGGCCGAGGATCGTTCGCAGAGAGCCGCGTCCGACCACGTAACGATCGCGCAGGCGCGGATGACCGAAGCGCGACGCACGTTGGCGCTCGGCATCCGAAAGCAGACACTCGTACGCCGACACGCGCGCGGGCGCCGAATCGAGTTCGCACCACCAGATCATCACCTGCGCCGAGGGCGAGCGCAGTAAACGAGGGTGCGGTGCCTGCCGCTGATTGCCGCTGCCGGGGTCTTCGTCTAAGCTCAAGCGACGTTCCCGTTACGCGCACCCGCGCGCAGCGGGCGTATTTCATTCGGTCTCATTCAACTCCATGCATCACGTGCTGCGACTCCTGACGCGTTTGCCGTTGCCGGTTCTGTACGCGCTCGGAAGTTTCGCCTATTTCGTGGCGTTCCACGTGCTGCGATGGCACCGCGAGCTCGCGGCGCGCAATCTCGCCAACGCGTTTCCGGAGAAGACGATGGCCGAGCGCGCCGGACTGTTGAAGCAGTCGTACATCAACCTCGGCCAGACGCTGGCGGAAACGTTCTGGGGATTCGGGGCGACGGCGGAAGCGCTCGCCGCGCGCGTCGCCATCGAGAATCCAGATTTGATAGAGCGGCTCGTCGCGGCGCGCACACCCGTCGTCGTCCTCGCGGCGCACGTCTGCAACTGGGAGTGGCTGCTTCCGGGCACTGGCGCTCAATTCGGCATTCCGATCGACGCCGTCTACAAGCCGTTGCGCGTGGCGAGCCTCGACGCGTTCGTGCGTGAGACGCGCAGCCGGTTCGGGGGCAAACCCATTCCCATTCAGTCTTTCCTGTTCGAATTGATGCGGCGCGCCGGCGAGGCGCGCGCCTACGCGATGGTTGCCGACCAGACGCCGCCGCGCAACATGGACAAGTACTGGACGCGATTTCTCAACCAGGACACCGCGTTCTTCACCGGTGCCGACAAGGTTGCCCGGTTCCTGGACGCGCCCGTGCTGTATATCGCGATGCGGCGCGTGCGCAAAGGACATTACAGCGTACGGCTTCATACGCTTGTTGAGCCGCCGTACGAATATGGCGTCGACCTGCAGGTCGTCGAGCGCTACGCGCGTCAGCTCGAGGCCGAGATAAGGGCGAGCCCCGCAGACTGGCTGTGGGTCCACAACAAGTGGAAGTATCCGAAGCCGGCGGAAAGCGCCGCGGCGCCGGGGCGCCGCAGGCGCGGCCCGCGTCCCGCGGACCGAACGCCGAATTAGTGTCCTGTCCCGCAAATCGCTCGATAGTTCGCGGCGAAATCGGCCGCCATGTTCGTTGCTCGACCTCACGGTAGCACGGGCTACGGCGTCGGCCGAGCGCCTTGCCTCGCAGCCGATTTCATCGGCTCCGTTATCTTCGGAACTGCGGGACAGGACATTTGCGCTTCGCATGCGGGGCGTGCGCCTGCCCCACGACGGCCGTCGGCGACCTTTATGCAATCCGGCGCCACGGGCG
>JBDTNI010000080.1:0-7553 GCA_039933815.1 Betaproteobacteria bacterium | reverse complement strand
CGTGACGCTGTCGACGACGGTGTCGTTCGCATCGTTGTGGATCATTCCGCGCCTTGCGAATTTCCGCGCGCGCTTTCCCGACGTCGAGGTGTACGTCTCGGCCGACGACCGTGTCGTCGATCTCGCCCGCGGCGACGTCGACATCGCAGTGCGTTACCTGCCGGAGGATGCCGCCCCACCGGGCGCGGTGCGATTGTTCGGCGAGCGGATGACGCCGGTGGCGAACCCCGCGGTGGTGAACGGCGCGTCGCCGCTGCGTTCGCCGGCGGACCTGACGCGTCACGTGCTTCTGCACCTCGACGATCCCGACGGCCGCACGCCATGGCTCGACTGGCGCAGCTGGCTCGCGTCGAACGGAGCACCCGGTTTGAAACCCGCTGGAGCGCTGCGGTTTCGCATCTACGACCAGGTCGTGCAGGCCGCCGTCGGCGGACAGGGCGTCGCGCTCGGCCGGCTGCCGATGATCGCCGAACACCTTCGCGATGGCCGCCTCGTCGCGCCGTTCGCCCGCAAGTACGACTCGTCGCGCGGGTACTTCGCGTTATCCGCGCCGCGCGTCGCCGATCGCGACGATGTCGTTGCGTTCCTAGGCTGGCTGGCCGACGAGGCGGCGCTCGAATCGTCGCGCACTGAGCTGCCCGGCGCATCCCGGAGCGCGAGGCGTCCCGCGCGCCGAAACGCACGCGGCGCGCCGCGTCGCTGAGCCCATGCCGGATCACGCGTCCCCCCGCGGCCACTCCATGCGCGCGCCGTCGGCGTTCATCGCGCGCTTTGCCTATCTGGTGGCGCACGGCGCGCGCGTGCTCGACGTTGCTGCCGGTCACGGGCGCCACGCCCGCTTTTTCGCAGCACGCGGCGCGCGCGTGCTGGCGGTGGACCGCGATCCCGCAGCGCTCGCATCGCTCGCTGACGTTGCCGGCGTCGACACGCTTGTCGCGGATCTCGAGCACCCGGCCTGGCCGCTCGCCGGCCGCCGTTTCGGCGCCGTGATCGTCACGCACTACCTGCATCGTCCGCGCTTCGACGCACTGCTCGACGCGCTGGAGCCGGATGGCGTGCTGTTGTACGAGACGTTTGCAGTCGGGCAGGAACGCGTGGGGCGGCCGACGAATCCCGACTTCCTGCTCGGCGCGCACGAACTCCTGGACCGCGTCCGCGGACGGTTGACGGTCATCGCCTTCGAACAGGGCCGGACCGACGTCCCGCAGCCCGCCGTCATCCAGCGCCTGGCGGCGACCGGCGCAGCGCGCGCATGGCCACCGGCGGTGCCGGCGTGACGCGCTGTGTCGCGCCAAGTCGCGCCGCACCGGAGACCGTCGCGGCGGATGCACCTTCGCGGGGCGTGGCACGGGGGCGAATCGGGTAGAATCGGCGTTTTTTCGGCGCCGCGGTCATGGTTTCTGGCAGTATCGTCGCCATCGTCACGCCGATGCAGCAGGCTGGCGCGCTCGATTTCCCCGCGCTTGCGCGGCTGATCGACTTCCACGCATCGAACGGCACGTCGGCGATCGTGATCGTCGGCACGACGGGCGAATCGCCGACGGTCAGCGTCGACGAGCATTGCCGCCTCATCCAGTCGGCAGTCGAAAGTGCCGCGGGGCGGTTGCCCGTCATCGCGGGCACGGGCGGCAACTCGACGGCCGAGGCGATCGAGCTCACGCGCTTCGCCAAGCGCGCGGGCGCGTCGGCGTGCCTGTCGGTCGTGCCGTATTACAACAAGCCGACGCAGGAAGGGCTGTACCGGCATTTTCGGACGATCGCCGAAGCCGTCGACGTGCCGATCGTGCTGTATAACGTGCCAAGTCGAACGGTCGTCGACCTGTCGAACGACACGGTGCTGCGCCTGGCGGAGATTCCGGGCATCGTGGGGCTGAAGGACGCGACATCGGATTTCGTCCGGCTCGTCGAGTTGCGCAATCGGCTGCCAGGCGGCCGCGCTTTCTCGCTGTACTCGGGGAACGACGACACCGCACTGCCGTTCATGCTGCTGGGAGGCGATGGCGTCATCTCGGTGACGGCGAACGTTGCGCCGCGCGCCGTGTCGGACGTCTGTGCAGCGGCGCTCGCCGGAGACGTCGGCACGGCACGTCGGCTCAATGCTCGGCTGATGAGCCTGCACACGGGGCTGTTCGTCGAGGCGAACCCCATCGCCGTGAAGTGGTCGCTGGCCGAGATGGGATTGATCCACAACGAACTTCGGCTGCCGTTGACGCCGCTGTCACCGCGACTCCACGATGCGCTTCGCGCCGTGCTTCGCGACGCCGGCTGCCTCGGGGAGCCTGCCATGAAAGTCCATTGATGATGAACCGATTCGAAGCACTTCCCGTCCGCGGGCTCGCGGTCATGATCCTGTTGGCGTCGCTGCTCGGCGGCTGCGAGACGATCGGCATTGCGCCAATCGGCAAGCGCATCGACTACAAGTCGGCGTCAGCGGGGCCGACGCTCGAACTGCCGCCCGACCTGACAAGCCCGCAGTTCGACGATCGCTATTCCGTCACATCGGCGTCGGAACTGGCGGCGAAGAACGCGACGCGCCCCGCACAGACCGAACTGCTTCCGGTCGCGGGCGACGCGCGCGTCGGCCGGGCGGGCAGCGAGCGCTGGCTCATCGTCAAGGCCACGCCCGACCAGGCGTGGTCGACCGTCCGCAAGTTCTGGCTCGACAACGGCTTCGTCATCGCGACCGAGCAGCCGGCGCTCGGCGTGATGGAAACCGATTGGGCGGAGAATCGCGCCGAGATTCCGCAGGACGTCGTGCGCAAGTACATCGGCAAGTACGCGGACATCTTCTACTCGACGTACAAGCGCGATAAGTTCCGCACGCGCATCGAGCGCGGCGTTGAGTCCGGCACCGTAGAAATCTACGTGTCCCACCGCGGCATGGAGCAGATGCCCACGACGAAGATCGACAACGCGCAGCCGGCGGGCTTCGCGTGGGCGGTCATGCCGCCCAACCCCAATCTCGAGGCCGAGATGCTGTCCCGGTTGATGGTGAGGTTCGGTACGCCCGAAGCGCAGGCCGTCGCGGCGGCTTCGCCGGCCGCGATCGCGGCAGCACCCGTGCACGCCCGGCTCGAAAAGGGCGGTGACGGCTTGTCGCGCCTCGTCGTCGACGATCCTTTCGATCGGGCGTGGCGCCGCGTCGGGCTGGCGCTCGACCGCACCGGCTTCACCGTTGTCGATCGCGACCGGTCGAACGGCACGTACTTCGTCCGGTTCGCCGATCCCGACGCCGACATGGCGCGCAAGGATCGCGAGAAGGGCTTTCTGTCCAAGGTCCTCAACTTCTGGAAGACCGACGAAAAGGAGAAGCCCGAGCAATACCGGATCCGCGTTGTCGAGACGGCGCCGCAGAGCACGGTGAGCGTCCTGGATCCGTCGGGTGCGCCGGACCGCACGCAGGCGAGCGACCGCATCCTCGCGTTGCTGCGGGACCAGCTGAAATAGCGCGGCCGGTCGTCCGCGCGTGACAATGCGCTTCGCGTCACTGGGCAGTGGCAGCGAAGGCAATGCGCTCGTCGTCGAAGTCGGGGACACGCGCGTCCTCATCGATTGCGGGTTTCGCGTCCGCGACACGATCGAGCGCCTCGCGAGGCTCGGCGTCGCACCCGAATCGATCAGCGCCATTCTCGTCACTCATGAGCATGCCGACCACATCGGCGGCGTAGCGGCATTCGCGACGCGGTTCCGTACCCCGGTCTGGCTGACTTTCGGAACGCTCGAGATGGCCGGCGACCGCTTCACGCGCGTCGAGCACGTCTATGGATTCGACAGCCACGATGCGTTTGCCGTCGGCCTCATCGAAGTGCGCCCGTTCCCGGTGCCGCACGACGCGCGCGAGCCGGTGCAGTTCGTCGTCAGCGACGGCGAGCGGCGGCTGGGCGTGCTGACGGACATCGGCGTGACGACGCGCTTCGTCGAGGCGAGCCTCAGCGGCTGCGACGCGCTGGTGCTCGAGTGCAACCATGATCTGGACATGCTGGCGGGCGGCGACTATCCGTGGACGCTCAAGCAGCGCATCTCGAGCCGTCTCGGACACCTTCACAACGAGGCGTCGGCGGACCTGCTCGCCGCGCTCGACACGACGCGGCTGCAGCATATCGTTGCCGCGCACCTGTCCCAGCAGAACAACACGCCCGACAAGGCGCGCGCGGCGCTGGCGCGCGTGCTCAACTGCGCGCCCGACTGGATCGGCATCGCCGACCAGGCGCACGGGTTCGCGTGGCGCGGGATGTAGGGCGGGGCGCCCCGCGATTCGACGCTCAACCAAGGACGCACACCCGATGGACAAGGCGCAGGAGCTCTACCGCGGCAAAGCGAAGACCGTCTATGCGACGAGCGACCCCATGCGGCTCGTCATGCATTACCGCGACGACGTCTCCGCGTTCGACGGCGCGAAGCTCGCGAAGCTCGAGCGCAAGGGCGAGACGAACAACCGGATCAATGCGTTCGTGATGCAGCGGCTTGCGCGGGCGGGCATCCCGACGCACTTCGTGTCGCTCGTCAGCGACCGCGAATCGCTCGTCAGGGCGATGAAGATGATCCCGGTCGAGTGTGTCGTGCGCAACGTCTGCGCAGGTTCGATGGCGAAGCGTTACGGGATCGACGAAGGCACGCGGCTGCCGGAACCGATCTTCGAATTCTTCCTGAAAAGCGATGCGCTGCACGATCCGCTCGTCAACGACGACCACATCCGCGTCCTCGAGTGGGCGACCGTCGACGAGATTGCGCAGATGAAGGCCATGACGCACCGGGTCAACGACGTGCTGAAGCCGATGTTCGCGGCGGCCGGCATCGACCTCGTCGACTACAAGCTCGAGTTCGGGCATCCGCTGGACGATCTCGATGGCCTGCTCGTGCTCGGCGACGAGTTCACGCCGGATGGCTGCCGGCTCTGGGATGCGAAAACCGGCGAAAAGCTCGACAAGGATCGCTTCCGCCGCGATCTCGGTGACGTCATAGAGCACTATCGCGACGTCGGCCGGCGCCTCGGCGTGCCGCTGTAGCCGCGACGAACCGCCGACCTGCGAATGGCACGCGCGATCCACGCGCCAGTCTCGTCCGATCCGGCGAATGGCGAGGGTACGCGCCAGTTCCAGCAGATCCACATCGACGCCGCGCGAAATGCCACCGACGACTTCAACCCGTTCCACGATCCTCGAAAGTCGGGGCTGATCCGGGGCAACCCGTACGAAGGCACGATCGTCCTCGGTTTCCAGCTCGAGTGCCTCATCGCCGCGGAGATCGATCGGCACCGGCGCGCCAGCGGCGAGAATGCGATCATCGAGCGCGAAGCGCTCCACTATCGCAACTATCAGCTGACGTTTGCGGATGCGCTGCGGCCGGGCCAGGCATTCGGCGTGCAAATCAAGCCGACGCTCGCCGCCGCGGATCCCGCGTCGCTGTCGAACCGCGTCGTCGTGCGCAGTGCGCGCGGCCTCGTGATGATCGGCCATGTCCGCGACACCGGCACCGCGCTGTACGGTGGCGACGCGGACGTAGCCTCGTTCGCTCCGCTGCGCGACGCGCCCGATCGCGCTTACGTCGATGGCACCCGCTATTTCCTGAAACGCAAGTTCATGAACACCGGCAACGCGAAGAACTTCCTCGCCGGCAGTCTTTGCGACCAGGGCGAATACTTCGACGAACTCGCCGATCGAGTCACCTTTCCTGACTTGTTCCCGGTCGCGCTCCTGTCGTGCGCGCTGCTCGAGAAGGCGATGCACGGCGCGCACGACTTCCTCGCCAACCCGATGGTGTACGTCTCGCATGCCATCAGCGTCGACCGGCGCCTCGCGCGCGGGCTGCGCAGCAACGACGCGCTGCACATGCTGGTAGCCGGACCTGCACCGGTCGAAGCCGACAAGGGGCTGGGGCGCGTCGAGGCGGGAATGCTGCGATTCACGGGAGTCGGTGTCGTCGGCGCCGGCGGTGTGCTGTACCGCGCCGACGTACTGATGGCCCCGCTCGAGTCGATCGCCCGCGCGGAGTAGGCGGGCGGCGCCTACAGTCCGAGCACGCTGCCCGTCACGCCCGGCTCGCCTGACTCCCAGATCTCGTCGAATCGCTCGACGAGCGGCTTGGCGCGCTCCGGACTGCCGATCGACAGTGTCCCGCCGGTACGTTCGATGTGAAAACGGTGGACGAAGTGCTCGTCGTCGACGATCAGCAGCGGGTCGAGTGCGGCGCGCGCACGCTCACCTGTCCTATAAATCGTCATCGCGTGCGAGTGCCGCGCGAGCAGCGCCGTCAGCCGCGCAGCGTTCGCCTCGAGCCACCGCGTGTCGTGGACGATGATGCTGAGACGCGCACCGGGAATTCGCCGCAGGTACGACCCGAGGGCATCGCAGCGGGCGGCGCCGTTCCATCCACCCCACGACAGGTCAACGTCGAACACTTTCACGTGGCGTCGTGCCAGCGCGATCACGTCGTCCTGGGCCGCCGAGAGCGCCGCGATCGAATCGAGGCGCGCCTCGCGCGGCAGCCCGGGCGGCGGGGGCAGGGATGTGTCAGGCGGTCGCGAGGTAGCCATGCCGGTGCCAATCGTAGAGCAGGTCGCGCGCCGCTTCGGAAAGCGCAGCAAATTGCGTCGCATCCAGTGCGCGCCGGTCGGCGAGGGCTGTCAGCGCTGCGCGATCGTGCTCCGGAAGCGGCGCGTCGTCGCCATTCAGGTAGTAACGTTCGTCATCGTAGAGCAGTTGCGTCCGGCGGTCGAGTCGAACGCCGTCGCGCGCGCCGCGCTGCTCGAAGCGCGTGCGCGAAGCGCGGCGCGGCGGCTCGAATACCACGTCCGGCTTGGGCTCTGTCAGGTAGCGGCCGATGAAACGTGCGGCGCCCGCGCGATTCCAGCGCAACTCGTCCAGCGCGGCAACCAGCGTCCGTTGCAGCCCGGAATCGATGCGGGCGGGCGCGCGGGAGGCGTGCAGGGCGGGGTCGGCATAGCGACCAGGAATGTCGACGCCGTCGCGAAGATGGTCCGCGAATGCCTCGACGATCTGCTGGAAGCGCGGCGCGCGGAACCCGATCGAATACGTGATGCACGCGTCGATCGCGACACCGTCGTGCGCGGCGTCGGGCGGCAGGTACAGCATGTCGCCGGGCTCCAGCGCGTCGTCGTGCTGCGGCGTGAATGATCGAAGCAGCTTGAGCGGCGCGTTCGGGACGAGCGACAGATCCCGCTGGCGTCCGTAGCGCCAGCGGCGTGTTCCCGCCGCCTGCAGCAGGAATACGTCGTAGGAGTCGACGTGCGGGCCGACGCCGCCGCCGGGTGTCGCATAGCTGATCATCACATCGTCGAGCCGCGCGTAAGGGACGAATGCAAAACGCCGCATCAGCGCGTCGGCCCGGTCTTCGTGCAGGTTGACGCTCTGGACGAGCAGCGTCCAGCCACGCGCCGGCAGCGCGTCGAGTTGGCGGCGGTTGAACGGTCCGTGTGCGAGCGAGTAGCGGCCGCGCGACGCGCGGACGAGCCGCGATGCCACGTCGTCGCGCGCCGCAAGCGCGAACAGCTCGTCGCGTGAAAGCACGCCGCCGAAGCCGGGTATCGCGCCCCG
>JBDTNI010000079.1:0-7570 GCA_039933815.1 Betaproteobacteria bacterium | reverse complement strand
CGGCCTGTCACGCCGGGGGTCGCGGGTTCGAGTCCCGTCCACTCCGCCAACACCATCGAGGGCGAACGCAAGTTCGCCCTTTCTTGTGATCCTTGGGATCGCCGACGAACTTCTTCTGATGACGGCGCCATGTACGATCTCGTTCACCGCCACAAGCACATCGCGCAGGGCATCCTCGCGTTGATCGCGCTGCCGTTCGCGTTCTTCGGCGTCGACTACTACGTTCGCGGCGACAAGACGGCCTCCGTGGCTACCGTCGGGGGAGACAAGATTCCGCAGCAGGAATTCGACGACGCCCTGCGCGAGCAGCAGCAGCGGATGCGCCAGGCGCTCGGCTCGAATTTCGATCCTGCGATGATGGACAGCCCCGAAGTCCGTTACGCGCTCATCGAGCAGCTCGTCAACCAGCGGTTGCTCGAGCAGCGCGCGCGCGCGGGACGTCTTCGCGTCAGCGATACACAGCTGCAGCAGTTCATTGCGGGGCTCCCGCCGTTCCAGGACGACGGAAAGTTTTCCGCCGAAAAATATCGGCAGGTTCTCGCCGCGCAGGGCATGTCGCCGTTGATGTTCGAGCAACGCGTACGCGGCGAGCTCGTGCTGTCACCGTTGCAGGACCCGATCGTCAACGGCAGCATCGCCGCGCAGACGTCCGTGCAGCGCTATCTGACGCTGGCCGAGCAGAAGCGCGACGTGGCGATGGCGTCGGTCGCTGCCGAACCGCTGGAAAAATCGGTCAACGTCAGCGACGCCGACGTCAAGGCGTTCTATGACAAGAATCCGACGGCATTCCAGACACCCGAGGTCGCCAAGATCGAGTACCTGCTGCTGAATCAGGACGCGATCGCCGCGCAGGTGCAGGTCGATCCGGCGGAGCTGAAACAGGCGTACGACGCGAATGCCAAGCAGTACACGACGAGCGAGGAGCGGCAGGCGTCGCACATCCTCGTCGCCGTGAAGCCCGATGCGCCGGAAGCCGCGAGGACGGCGGCGCGGCAGAAGGCACAGGCGCTGCTCGAGAAGGCTCGCGCGAAGCCCGACACGTTCGCGGAGCTCGCCAAGGCCAACTCGCAGGACACGGGTTCGGCAGGGCAGGGCGGCGATCTCGGCTCCTTCGCGCGTGGCGCGATGGTGAAGCCGTTCGAAGACGCGGTGTTCGGCGCAAAAGCCGGCGACATCGTCGGCCCGGTGCAGACCGATTTCGGCTACCACGTCATCAGGGTGACGGGCGTGACGCCTTCGCACGTTCAGTCGTTCGACGAGGTGAAGGCGCGGATCGAGAGCGAGCTGCGGCGCCAGAAGGCTGCCGCCAAGTTTGCCGCGGCGGCGGATCAGTTCCAGAATCTCGTCTACGAGCAGGCCGATTCGCTGGCAGGTGCCGCGAAGGCGCTCGATCTCAAGATCGAGACCACGCAATACATGACGCGGTCGCAGGTCCAGGGCGTGGCCCTCGGCAACGCGAAGTTCGTGCAGGCGCTGTTCTCGCCCGAATCGCTGCAGGGCAAGCGCAACACCGAGGCGATCGAGATTGCTCCCAACACGCTGATGGCGGGCCGCATCCTCGATTACAAGCCGGCCGCGCCGCGTCCGTTCGCCGAAGTGCAGAATGAAATCCGGCAGCAACTCGTCCGCAGGGCGGCGAGCGAACTCGCGCAGAAGGCCGGGCGCGACAAGCTCGCGCTGCTGGAGCAAGGCAAGGAGGCCGGCCTGACGTTCGGCAAGCCGGTCACGCTGAGCCGCAACCAGCCGCAGGCGGGCTTTCCGCCGGATGCGGTGAAGGCCGTGTTCGCTGCGGATGCGCGCAAGGTTCCCGCGTACGCGGGCGCTCCCGACGAGCGCGGCGGATTCGCGATCTACAAGGTCGAGCGCGTGATGGACGCACCGGCGCCCGATGGCGCAAAGCTGCAGCAGGCCTCGGCCCGGGTCAGCGGCGAAATTGGCCGGGAACTGATGGCTGCTTATCTGTCGGCGCTGAAGGCCGACAGCGACGTGAAGATCAATCAGGCACTGCTCGAGAAGAAGCCCTGATGCCGGCGGCGGCTACGCCGGGCACTTGCTTTCGCGAATGAAGGCGTCGAGCTTGACGCGCTCCCGACCGCGCGCATCCTCGTCCATGATCTCGCGCTCGCCTTTTTCGTTGTAGCGGTGCACGGCGAGCCGGCTTTCCGCCAGCTGCTTGAGCGAACCCCGCGCCTGGGCGCACGATTCGGCGAGACGTGCCGAATCGACGCGCGCCTTGTCGGCTTTCGCGACGTTCTCGGCGGCCGTGGTCTGGCGCTTGCGGTATTCCGCCTCGCGCTCGGCCAGTTCCTTCGCAGCGTTCGGATTGGCCGCCGGCGGCGGTGCACGCAGCTGCTCGGTCTTGACGTCGGCTGTCGGCGGCTGGTCGGAATAGACGACCCGGCCCTGCGCGTCGGTCCACTTGTAAAGCGCCGACGTCGCGGGGCCGACGGACGCCATCCCCAGCAAAAATACGCCGACAACAAGCGAGGGGCGAAACGGGATCATGCGCGGACCTCTTTTATGACATTGGCAAGTTACTACCACCACGTCGGACGCGTCAACCCGCACGAAGGCCGACGCACCGTTTGATGCGGCGCCTGTGGCGTGGCGGGTACGGCGAGAGCCGGCAGCGCGGGTCCCCGGGGGCGAACGGGCCCCGCAATTCATCGGGCGGGTGTCGTCGCGGGGGGCGGCGGCGGCGGCGCGGGTGCCCCGCCAAGTTGCGCCAGCCGGTCACGGGCCTGTTGCTTGCGCGCGTCGTAGCGCTCGGCAACGGCCTTCATCTCGGCGCGGATGGATCGCTCGGCCCACCCGCGTTCCCAGGGCGCACCCGGCATGTTGTAGACGGTGTAGTCAAGGCGCGACTGCAGCGCCGCGAGTTCGTGGTCGCGTTCGAGGTCGAGTCGCCTGACTTCCCGGGCGAGCCGCACGGCCTCCGCCGCATTTTCCGACGCGACGCGCGCGCGTTCCTGCGCGGCGACCGCGCCGCGCAGCCGTTCAAGTTCCTGCAAGCCTTTCTCGGCAGCGCCAGCAGGTACGGGCGCATGCGACAGGTCGATCGTGCGGCCGGCCGACCGGCAGGGCTCCGCCTGGTAGACCACCTTGCCGTCGTCGTCGCATCGGTAGATGGCCGCGCCAGCGTCCATGGCGGCGGCAACGGCGAGCGTGGAAAGGGCGATCGTCGCAGTGGCACGCATCATCCGGACTCATCCCTCGCAAGTGGCTGTCTCGGCTCACGTCACCCTGCGTCCGCGACCTCGCCTTCAACGCGCATCGTACACATCGTTCGCGTCCGCGCGGGCTGCTGCCGCTGTTCAACGGGCGCCAGCCGGGCCGTGGTGAAACCGTATAATTCGTCTTTGCGCCAGGAGAGTTCGATGCGTGTCGTCCGCAAGGCCCTTACATTCGACGACGTCCTGCTCGTACCCGCCCATTCCCTTGTCGTTCCGCGCGACGTCTCGCTCGTCACGCGGCTCACGCGCACGATAACGCTCAACATCCCGCTGCTGTCGGCGGCCATGGACACGGTGACCGAAGCGCGTCTGGCGATCGGCATCGCGCAGGAGGGGGGCCTTGGCATCGTTCACAAGAACATGCCACCGGCGCGCCAGGCCGCGGAAGTGGCCAAGGTCAAGCGTTTCGAAAGCGGCGTCGTCAAGGATCCGATCACGATTCCGCCGTCGATGTCGGTGCGAGAGGTCCTCGCGTTGACGCAGCAGTACCGAATCTCCGGCCTACCCGTCGTCGATGGCAAGCGGGTCGTGGGCATCGTGACCAACCGTGATCTGCGCTTCGAAACCAATCTCGACCAGCCGGTGTCGCGAATCATGACGCCGGACGAGAAACTCGTCACGGTGCGCGAAGGGACGGATCTCGAGACGGCCAAGGCGCTGATGCACCGTCATCGCCTGGAACGCGTGCTCGTCGTCAACGACGCGCACGAGCTGCGCGGGCTGATCACCGTCAAGGACATCCTGAAGTCGACCGAGCACCCGAGCGCGTGCAAGGACGAGCTGGGCCGCCTTCGCGTCGGCGCGGCCGTCGGCACGGCGGGCGACACGGAAGCGCGGGTCGAGGCACTCGTCGCCGCCGGCGTCGATGTGCTCGTCGTCGATACGTCGCACGGGCACTCGCAGGGCGTGCTCGATCGCGTCCAGTGGGTGAAGAAACGCTACCCGCAGGTGCAGGTCATCGGCGGCAACGTCGCCACGGCAGAGGGCGCGGTCGCGCTCGTCGAGCACGGTGCGGACGGCGTGAAGGTAGGCATCGGACCGGGGTCGATCTGCACGACGCGCATCGTCGCCGGCGTGGGAATGCCGCAGATCTCGGCGATCGCCGATGCGTTGTCGGGTGTCGCGGCGCACGACGTCCCTGTCATTGCTGACGGCGGCATCCGCTATTCCGGAGATATTGCGAAGGCGCTGGCCGCCGGCGCGTCGTCCGTCATGCTCGGCAGTCTTTTCGCGGGCACGGAGGAATCGCCCGGCGACATCGAGCTCTACCAGGGACGGTCCTACAAAAGCTATCGCGGCATGGGGTCTATCGGCGCCATGCAGCTCGGCAGTTCCGACCGCTATTTCCAGGATGCCGAAGGCGAGGGCGCGGCCGAGAAGCTCGTGCCCGAGGGCATCGAGGGACGCGTGCCGTACAAGGGCTCGTTGTCCAACGTCATCCTGCAGTTGATGGGCGGCTTGCGTGCGGCGATGGGGTACTGCGGATGCCCGACGATCCGCGACCTGTCCACGCGCGCCGAGTTCGTCGAGATCACGTCCGCGGGTGTCCGCGAATCCCACGTTCACGACGTGCAGATCGTCAAGGAAGCGCCGAACTACAGGGTCGAATAGCGATGGCGTCCGCATCGCACTCGAAGCTGCTGATTCTCGATTTCGGCGCGCAGTACACGCAGCTGATCGCGCGGCGCCTGCGCGAGACCAGTGTCTACTGCGAGATCCATCCGTTCGACGTCGGCGACGATTTCATCCGCGCGTTCGGCGCGCGCGGCATCGTGTTGTCCGGCGGGCCCGAAAGCGTTACGGCCGGCGAAACGGCGCGTGCGTCGCCTGCCGTGTTCGAGCTCGGCGTGCCGGTGCTCGGCATCTGCTACGGCATGCAGACGATGGCCGCGCAGCTCGGCGGCGCCGTCGAATCGGGTGCGGTCCGCGAGTTCGGATACGCGGAGGTGCGGGCGCGCGGCCACACGTCGCTGTTCCGCGGCATCGAGGATCGCCGCAACGCCGACGGCCATGGATTGCTCGACGTGTGGATGAGCCACGGGGACAAGGTGATCGAGCCGCCGGCCGGATTCGTCGTCGCCGGCTCGTCATCGGCGTGTGCGATCGCCGCAATGGCGGACGAGCAGCGTCGCTTCTATGGCGTCCAGTTCCATCCCGAGGTCACCCACACGAAGCAGGGTGCCGCCATTCTCGAGCGCTTTGCCCACGAAATCTGCGGCTGCGGACACGACTGGAACATGCACGACTACGTCGGCGAAGCGATCGCGTCGATTCGCGCGCGGGTGGGCGGCGACGAGGTGCTGCTCGGGCTGTCGGGTGGCGTGGACTCGTCGGTCGCGGCAGCGCTTTTGCACCGCGCCATCGGCGACCAGCTCACCTGCGTGTTCGTCGATCACGGGCTGTTGCGGCGCAACGAATCCGAGCAGGTGCAGGACACGTTCGCCACGCACCTCGGCGTTCGCGTGATTCACGTCGACGCGGGCGACGAGTTTCTGCAGGCGCTCGAAGGCGTCGCCGATCCGGAGCGCAAGCGCAAGATCATTGGCCGGCTGTTCGTTGACGTGTTTCAGCGCGAAGCTGCGCGTCTGCGCAGCGCGCGGTGGCTCGCGCAGGGCACGATCTATCCCGACGTCATTGAATCGGCGTCGGCGCAAGGCAACAAGGCGCATACGATCAAGTCGCACCACAACGTCGGCGGTTTGCCCGAGACGCTGCACCTGAAGCTGCTGGAGCCACTGCGCGAGTTGTTCAAGGACGAGGTGCGCAAGCTGGGACTCGAAGTCGGGCTTCCGCGTGAGATGGTGTTCCGCCATCCGTTCCCCGGCCCGGGTCTCGCGGTCAGGATTCTCGGCGCTGTCACGCGCGAAGCGGCGGATGTGCTGCGCCGCGCCGATGCGATCTTCATCGACGAACTGCGTGCTGCGCGTGACGCCGACGGCGCGTCCTGGTACGACAATGTCGCGCAGGCATTCGCCGTCTATCTGCCCGTGCGCTCTGTCGGCGTGATGGGCGACGGTCGCACGTACGAGCACACCGTGGCGCTGCGGGCCGTCCAGACGACGGACTTCATGACAGCGCACTGGGCGCCATTGCCGCATGACCTGCTCGCGCGCATAAGCACGCGAATCACCAACGAAGTGCGCGGCATCAACCGTGTCGTCTACGACATCTCCAGCAAGCCTCCGGCCACGATCGAATGGGAGTGATGCCGTGTCGATCGCAAGCGCTGCCGATGAACGCGGCCGGTCGCGCTGGCGCGACGCCCCGGCGCCTCGGGTTTCCGGCGGCGGCCGGCGGTTAAGCGCCGCGCGCCATGCCCCGTTCCAGCAAGCCCCCGCGAGCTGCTCAGCAGCCGGTGCCGCCGGCCGGATTTTCAATGGCGCTTCCGCCCCGGGAGGTATTTCTAACCCGAGTACGGCGCGCCGCGACCTACGCGCTGGTGCTGGTCGCCGTCACGCTTGCCATTGGAAGTGTCGGCTATCGGCTGCTGGAGGATTTTTCGTGGCTCGACGCGTTCCACCAGTCAGCGCTGCTGCTTTCGGGCATGGGGCCCGTGGTGGAGGTGAAGACCGCGCCCGGAAAAGTGTTCGACAGCGTCTACGCGCTGTTCTGCGGCGTCGTGCTGCTGGCCGCCACCGGGCTGCTGTTCGCACCGGTGCTGCACCGGGTCCTGCACCGTTTTCACATCGAGGACACGCGTGACCGATGATGACTGGATGGCGCATGCGCTAACGCTCGCACAGGCGGCCGGCGCGCGCGGCGAAGTGCCCGTCGGCGCCATCGTCGTCAGTGACGGTACGATCGTCGGTCGCGGCGGCAACGCGCCGATCGCCTCGCACGACCCGACGGCGCATGCCGAGATGGCCGCGTTGCGCGAGGCTGCGGCGGCGCTGCGCAACTATCGGCTTCCGGGCTGCGAACTCTTCGTCACGCTCGAGCCGTGCGCGATGTGCGCGGGCGCCGTTCTGCAGGCGCGCCTTGCGCGGCTGATCTTCGGTGCACGCGACCCGAAGACCGGTGCCTGTGGCTCGGTCATCGACGTCACCGCCGAGCGTCGCCTCAATCATCACACACGGGTGATCGGCGGCGTGGCGGCCGATGCCTGCGGCGCGTTGCTTACCCGATTCTTCGCCGCGCGTCGCGGTGCCGTCGCCCGTGGGTGATCGCATCGAATTCGGAATCGTCGCGCCCGCGGGCTTTGCCACGGACCTGGCCGCCGTCGATCGGGCCGTCGCGCGCCTGGCAGCACTCGGCCACGGCGCGCGTTGCGATCCCACGGCGTACTCGCGCTGGCAGCGCTTTTCGGCGCCCGACGACGAGCGGCTCGCCGCGATCAT
>JBDTNI010000078.1:0-7611 GCA_039933815.1 Betaproteobacteria bacterium | reverse complement strand
GCGGCGCACGACGCGATGTAACCGTCCGGTGACAGCTTCTCGAATGTCGCGCGCATCGACGCGATGATCGGCGTCGGCGCATCGAGCGCCGCCGGCGTGAAGAAGCGGGCGAGCACCGCCGGCGAGATCGAGGCCATTCCCCCTCGCCGCACCGCGTCGATGCGCGCGTTCCACATCTCGGCCGTTCCGATCTTCGCGGCCGTGTTGGCAAGCACCAGGCGGTCGATTCGCGCGGACCCGTGGATTCCGAGCCAGATGCCCACCATGCCCCCCATCGACACCCCGCCAAAGTGAGCGCGCGGTATCGACAGCGCATCGAGCAGCCCCACGACATCGCGCGCGAGCCGTTCGATCGAGTACGGTCCCGGCGGCACCGTCGAACTTCCATGTCCGCGGCTGTCGTAGCGAATCACGCGAAAGCGCGCCGCGAGCGCGGCAACCTGCGGCTCCCACATCTCGAGCGACGTGCCGAGCGAATTCGACAAGACGAGCGGCGGCGATGCGGCGTCGCCGTCGATCCGGTAATGCAGCGTCACGTCGTTGACTCGGGCGGTCGGCATCACGTTTCTTTCCGGCTGTTGCGCAACCCGCGGGCGGCGAGGACGCGGTCGACGTAGGCGCGCGCCGCGCCGAGATAGCCACGCGGCTCGAACAGATCCGCGAGCGCGGAGGCGTCCAGCACGCGGCCGACGTCGGACTCCTCCGCCAGAATGTCACGCAGATGGACGTTCTCCGCGCTGGCACGCCGACAGGCGCGGGCGACGAGCGCGTGGGCGGCGTCGCGGCCGAGGGTGGGTGCCAGCGCCATCTGCACGGCCTCGGCGAAAATCAGCCCGCGCGTCAACTCGAGATTCGACCGCATCCGCTGCGCGTCGACGTCGAGGCCTTCGGCCACTTCCACCATCGCGGCCAGCGCCCCGGACGCGAGCAGCGCGATGTCGGGCAGCGTCGACCACTCGGCCGGCCAGTTGCCGAGGCCGCGTTCGTGCTCCTGCACGGCCGCAGACAGCATTGTCGACACCAGTCCGGGCACACGGATCGCGGCCTCGATCGCGATGGAGGCGCCGACGGGGTTGCGTTTCTGTGGCATCGTCGACGACCCGCCGCGTCCCTCTCCGGCCGGCTCGTGCGCCTCGCCCACCTCCGATTGCGCGAGCAGCGCGACGTCGCGCGCGAACTTGCCGAGTGTCGCCGTCAGCATGCCGAGCGTCGAGGCGATCTCGCAAAACCGGTCACGGTGCGTGTGCCACGGCAGATCGGGAACGCCGAGGTCGAGGTGCTTCGCGAGCGATTCGGTGACCGCGAGGCCGCGATCGCCAAGCGACGCCAGCGTGCCGGCGGCCCCGCCGAACTGCACGACGAGCGCGCGCCTGCGCACGTCGACCAGCCGTTCGCCGTGCCGGTCGAGCGCGCTGACCACGCCCGCCAGCTTGACGCCCAGCGTGATCGGCAGCGCCTGCTGCATCCACGTGCGCCCCGCGAGCACCGTATCGGCGTGACGACTCGCCTGGTCCGCCAGCGCCGACGCAAGACGCGCCACGTCGGATTCGATCAGCGTCAGCGCGTCGCGCAATTGCAGCACGAGCCCGGTGTCGATGATGTCCTGGCTCGTCGCGCCCCAGTGCACGTAACCGCTGGCCGCGGGTGCCGATCCGGCGACTTCACGCGTCAGCGCGGCGACGAGCGGAATGGCGAGGTTCCCTGCCGTTCGCGCACCGCGCGCGATCCCGTCGACGTCGTACGTGCCGGCCTTGCATGCCTTGGCGATCGCGTCGGCGGCCGCCTGCGGGATGACACCGGTCGCCGCTTCAGCGCGTGCCAGCGCGGCCTCGACATCCAGCATGCGCTCGATGCGCGCCCGCGCCGAGAACACGGCGAGCATCGCATCGGTCGCGAACAGGATGTCGGACACGCGTAGCGTTAGAAGTCGAGAAAAACCGTTTCGCCGTCGCCCTGCAGCACGACGTTCCACTCGAACTCGCCGTCGGACTTCCGTTCTGCGACGAGCGTCCCGCGGCGCGATTCCGGCACCGCGCGAAGCACGGGGTCGGTGGCGTTCGCCGGGTCGTCCGGGAAGTAGATGCGCGCGCGCAGGTGCTTCAGCATCCCGCGCATCAGGATCGTCACGTTGATGTGGGGCGCCTGCCAGGCGCCGGTCGCGTCCGGAACAGCGCCCGGCTTGACGGTCGTGAAGCGAAATCGTCCCGACGCATCGGTCGGCACGCGGCCAAAGCCCTTGAACCCGGCTTCGAGCGGCACGTCGCGGCTATCGTCAGGATGATCGTAACGCCCGTGCGCGTTGGCCTGCCAGATCTCGACGAGTGCATCGTCGACCGGCGCGCCGTCGGCGTCGGTCACGCGACCGCCGAGCGTGATCGGCGCGCCCGTCACGCCTTCGCCGACCAGGTTTGTCGTGATGAGCCACGTAAGTCCGATGTGCAAATACGGTCCCACCGTCTGCGATGCGGTTGTGCGCAGGCTCATGTCCGAACTCCGAAACGATTGTCGATCATGGGCGCGCCGCCTTCGGCAGGTCGTTCTCCATCGGCGTTTCTTCGCGCCCGCGCAGCACGACGTCGAATCGATAGCCGAGCGCCTGCTCGGGAATCGTCGTTTCCCAGTCGAACGCCGAGATCAGCCGCGCGCGCGCGCTCTCGTCGGGAATGCTCGTGTACATCGGATCGAATTCGAGCAGAGGGTCGCCCGGAAAATACATCTGCGTGACAAGGCGTGTGGAGATCGACGGACCAAACAGCGAGAAGTGAATGTGCGCCGGACGCCACGCGTTGTAATGATTGCGCCACGGATACTCGCCGGGGCGGATCGTCACGAACCGATAGCGCCCTTCGGCATCCGTCAGCGTCCTTCCGCAACCGGTGAAATTCGGGTCGGTCGGCGCATTGTGCTGGTCGCGGGGATGCGGGTAGCGGCCTGCGGCATTCGCCTGCCAGATCTCGACCAGCGTATGCGGCACGGGCCGCGCGTTCGCGTCGAGCACCCTGCCGCTGACGACGATACGCTCGCCGATGGGGTCGCCCTCGTGCTGCCGGGTGAGGTCGAAGTCGTTGGCCATGATGATACCGGAACCAAACAGCGGACCCGTCACCTCGGACAACGACGCCCGCACGCGCACGAGCGGCTGCGACGGTGAACGCCGGACAGTCGACGCGTACGGCGGATAGACGTAGTCGGGTTGCGTCCACCGGTCAGAGGGCCGGTACGGCGCGACGGCTGCGGCGGGGAGATTGCCGGGTCGTGAATTCATGATCTTGTCCTGTTCTCGATCGGCGCAACGGGCGCAGCTGCGTTCGTCTGCGTTCAAACGCGCTCGATGATCATCGCGATGCCCTGGCCGACACCGATGCACATCGTGCACAGCGCATAGCGTCCGCCGGAGCGCATCAGCTCGTACATCGCCGTCGTGACCAGTCTCGCACCGCTGGCGCCAAGCGGGTGGCCGAGTGCAATCGCGCCGCCGTTCGGATTGACCTGGGCCGCATCGTCGGGAAGGTGGTGGTCGCGTGTCACTGCCAATGCCTGCGCCGCGAACGCCTCGTTGAGTTCGATGACGTCCATCGCGGACAGTTCCAGCGCCGCGGTGGCGAGCACTTTGCGCATCGCCGGCGCCGGCCCGAAGCCCATGATGCGCGGCGGCACGCCCGCGACTGCGCTCGCGACGACGCGCGCGCGAGGCGTCAATCCGTGGCGGCGCGCCGCCGCCTCCGACGCGACGATCAGCGCGCACGCGCCGTCATTGACGCCGGACGCGTTGCCCGCGGTCACCGTTCCATCCGGGCGAACGACACCCTTGAGCCTGGCCAGCGCCTCGATCGACGTGGCGCGCGGATGTTCGTCGGTGGCCACGAGGATCGGGTCGCCCTTGCGTTGCGGGACGCTGACCGGAACGATCTCCTGCGCCAGCCGGCCGGCGGCGATCGCAGCGGCGGCGCGAGTCTGGCTGCGCAGTGCGAAAGCATCCTGGTCGGCTCGATTGACGCCGAACTGCCCGGCGACGTTCTCGGCGGTTTCGGGCATTGAATCGACGCCGTAGCGCGCCTTCATGGCCGGATTCACGAAGCGCCAGCCGATCGTCGTGTCTTCGAGCTTGGCGACGCGGGAGAACGCCTCGGTGGCCTTTCCCTGCACGAACGGCGCGCGAGACATGCTCTCGACGCCGCCGGCCAGCATCAGCGCCGTTTCCCCGCTCTTGATGGCTCGCGCGGCGATGCCGATCGCGTCCAGGCTCGAGCCGCAGAGCCGGTTGACCGTCGTGCCCGGAACCTCGGGGGGCAGGCCTGCGAGCAATGCGGCCATGCGGCCGACGTTGCGATTGTCCTCGCCGGCCTGGTTGGCGCAGCCGTAGACGACGTCGTCGACAAGACTCCAATCGACTCCGGGGTTGCGCTCCATCAGTGCGCGCAGCGGCAGCGCAGCGAGGTCGTCGGTGCGAATCGTGGACAATGCGCCTCCATAGCGCCCGAACGGCGTGCGGATAGCGTCGCAGATGAAAGCGTCGGTCATTGCGATTCCTTGAGGGCGGGCCCCGCGGCCAGCGGCGCGCCGGTCAGCCGCTGCAGCTCGTCGAACGCCAGCCCGTCGACGATCTCGACGACTTCGAGTCCGCGCGGCGTCACGTCGATCACGGCGAGGTCGGTGAAGATCCGGTTGACGCAGCGGATACCGGTCAGCGGATAAGTGCACGCATCGACAATCTTGCTCTGGCCCTGCTTGGTCGTGTGCTCCATCATCACGTAGACCTTCTTGGCGCCGATTGCGAGGTCCATCGCCCCGCCGACCGCCGGGATCGCGTCTTTCGCGCCCGTATGCCAGTTCGCGAGGTCGCCGGTCTTCGACACCTGGAACGCGCCCAGCACGCAGAAGTCGAGGTGCCCCCCGCGCATCATCGCGAACGAATCGGCGTGATGGAAATAAGCGCCACCCGGGAGCAGCGTCACCGGTTGCTTGCCGGCGTTGATCAGGTCGGCATCTTCGGAGCCGGGCGCCGGCGCCGGCCCCATCGCGAGAAGCCCGTTCTCGCTGTGAAGGAAAATCTCGCGGTCCTTCGGGAGATGGTTGGCGACCATCGTGGGCAACCCGATGCCGAGGTTGACGTACGCGCCCTCGGGGATGTCGCGCGCGACGCGCGAGGCCATCTCGTCGCGGGTGAATCGTTGCATCGGAGCTCCTTTCAGCTGTTCGGTCGACTGCGTGTCAGGACCGCCTGCGGCTCGGAGAGCGCGTCGGCGGGTGCCCTGACCACGCGCTGCACGAAGATGCCCGGCGTGACGATCGCTTCGGGATCGAGACCGCCGAGATCCACGGTCTCCCGAACCTGCGCGATCGTGCACTTCGCGGCGCTCGCCATGATCGGACCGAAGTTGCGCGCCGTCTTGCGGTAGACGAGATTGCCCCATCGGTCACCGCGATCCGCCTTGATCAGCGCGAAGTCCGCGTGGATCGGTTTTTCCAGCACGAACTGGCGCCCGTCGATCTCGCGCGTCTCCTTGCCGTCCGCCAGCATCGTGCCGTAGCCGGTCGGCGTGAAAAACGCTCCGATGCCCGCTCCCGCGGCGCGGATGCGTTCGGCCAGGTTGCCTTGGGGCACGAGCTCGAGCTCGATCTCGCCTGCGCGGTAGAGGGAATCGAAAACCCATGAATCGGTCTGTCGCGGAAACGAGCAGATGATCTTGCGCACGCACTTCGCCTTCAGCAGCGCGGCAAGACCGGTGTCGCCGTTGCCCGCATTGTTGTTGACGACGGTAAGCTGTCTGGCACCCCGTTCGATCAGCGCGTCGATCAGCTCAGACGGCATCCCTGCGGTGCCGAACCCACCGATCATGACCGTCGCGCCGTCGTGGATGTCGGCGACCGCGGCCGCCACCGAAGGAACAATCTTGTTGATCATCGCTTCCTCTGCTGGATGAACTCGCGCACGATGCCGGCCGTGGGGTCCGGTGCGTCCGGATCGTTTGCGTTGTCTCCCGGACCGACGCCCGAACGCCGCAAGACCGCGCTCATCGGACCGCTCTTAGCAACGCGTGCGTCCTGTCGAGCATACGTCGCGCACGCTCGACTGCCGGCATTGTCTGTGCGAGCGTGCGCATCGGCACCTCGATGCTCAACGGCACGTCGGCGGGCGCCGCGGCGAGAATGCCGCGCAGGTCGAGCCCCCCGTCGCCGGGCATCAGGCGTTCGGCGCGGGCCTGGTGGAGCAGCTCCGCGACGGTCGAAGGCCGCGCCGCCGGCGCGTCGCACAATTGCAGATAGCGGAGGCGACCGGAAGGAACGCCGGCAATCTCGGATGCTTCGCTTCCGCCGCGGTCGAAATGAATCGGATCGATCAGTACGCCCGCGTTCGGCTTGCCGACGCGTTCGACCACACGCGCCGCCGCGGCGAAATTCCGGACGTCCGTCCATGGCATCGGCTCGAGGTTGACGCCGATCCCGTACGCGGCGGCGAGATCGCACAGTGCGGCCATGTTGTCGACAAGTCGGCTCTCGTCCGGATCGTTCCCCGCGACCAGCGCCTCGGTGGCGCCAAGACGGGCACCGGTCTCAAGCACGGGTCGGTAACCGGCGACGTCGGTGTCGGGCTTGAGCCGCAGAATCTCGATATCGACGACGCGCACGCCGGTGGCGTCGAGTCGCCGCCGAGTCTCCCTCACGAGCGGCCCGTCGCCGACCATGTCGCGCTGCGGCTCTTCGGCAGTCGCGGGCAGCAGTCGCAATCCCACGTATCCATAGCCGGCTTCGGCGGCACACAGGATCTGGTCCGGCGGCGCGAGTTCGAGCACGGTCAGCGCGGCAAGTGCGATGGGGCGCGTCACAGGTTGCCTAGGCTAGCGCATCGGGGAAAATTTGGCCGGGATTCCGATCGTCGACTGCATCACCGTCAGCCAGTCCGGACCGCCTTTCGGCGGCCAGATGCCGGACGCGACCGCTTCGGACCGGATGCGCGTCCGTTCACCGAGATCCGCGTATGGACAGATGTGAAGCATGCGGGGCGTCGCGCCGTCGAGCGCGTAAGCCGCGACGACGATCGGCGACAGCTTCACGCGGGCCGGAATCGCGGCCTCCCACGCCGCCAGCGTCGGACGCATTCCCGTCGGCTTGATGCCATAGACGCGGATCTCGTACAGATTGCCGAACGCGCCGGCGAGCGCCGGCGTGACGAACGGATACGGAGCCCACGTCTCGAATGTGCAGTCGACGAGTTGCTCGCTGGCGCCGAAGAAATCGCCCGCTTCGATGATGCGCGCGCGTTCGGCCAGCAAAGCGTCCGCCGCGTCGAACGCGCGCAGGATCAGGATGCGGTTGAGCATGCCGATCTCGGACGTCCACACGCCGCACAGCGTGCCCGCGCCGCGGTGAGCGGACGTCGCGCGCTCGATGGCTTGCAGCGCCGCGGCAGCCGTGGCGGTACGGATGGAAAGCGTGACGAGTTCGAGGTGCTGCATGTCGGTTTACCTCTCGAGCTTCGGTGAAAAACGGTTCACCGCGATCATGCCGGCGTCGCGGACTTCGCGTGGCCGCCCAGGAACAGGCGGTTCAGGTCCGGGTCGTGCAAGAGCTCCGACGCCGGTCGATCGAGCGCAAGCCGACCCATTTCGA
>JBDTNI010000077.1:0-7640 GCA_039933815.1 Betaproteobacteria bacterium | reverse complement strand
CCCGGCAGCGACCGCGTCGAACAGCGTGCAATAGGCGTCGATCACGCGATCCCAGCCGCGTCCGGACCCCACGAATGCGCGTGCGTCGCGCGACATCCGCTGCGCCTCGCGAGGCCGTGCGAGCACGTCGTCGACAGACGCGATCCACGCCGCGGCATCGGCGGGCGGGACGAGGGTGCCCGACTCGCCGTCGGCGACCGCGTCCTTCAATCCCTCGAGGTCTGATGCGAGCAACGGGCATCCGGCCGCGGCCGCCTCGAGCGCGACGATCCCGAAGCCCTCCATGTCGCCGGCCACGCGAACGTTCGGCATCACGCACACGCTCGCGCGCGCGAGCCACGCGGCCTTGTTGGCCTCGTCGCGGGGCGGCCAGAGGAGCGCGCGCTCGACGCCGCCTCCGCGCGCCGCCTCGACGACCGTGTCACGTTCCGGTCCGTCGCCGAGGATGACCAGTTTCACATCCGGGTAGCGCCGCGCCACCGAAGGCAGCACGTCGCCGACGAACCACGCGAGCCCCTTGCGCCGGACGAGACGGCCGATGAAGAGCAGCGTCGCGGCATCGCGCACGGCGTCGGTGGACGAAGGCGGCGGTACATCGACGCCGATGCCGATCACGTGGAGTCGTTCCGGTGGCAGGCCCGCGTCGACGGCTGCGGCACGCGCCGATTCGCTGATGCACACGTAGGCGTCGAACCGGCGAAGGAACAACGCGCGCCACGCACGATAGAGCGGATGCGGATGCACGATGTCGAGCCCGTGCAACGTAACGATCGTCGGCACGCCGAGCGCGCGCGCCACGACGGCCAGCGGCGCCAGCACCGGATCACCCAGGTGCAGGAGCCCGACTCGCCGCCGCACGCAGGCCGCCGCAAGCCGTGTGGCCGCGGTCAGAACGAACCACGGCAGCAGCCGTTGCCGGACGTTGGCGATGACTTCCAGCGGCCGCACGGCGCCGAGCCGCTGCGTGACCTCCCACGACAATCGCTCCATGCCGCCCACCGACGGCGGATACTTGCGCATCACGAGCCACCACCGCGTTGTCATCGGGCGGGCGGCCGCGTCAGGCCGGGCCTGCCGCCCGCTGGGCCGTCGACCGCCCCGGGCGCAGACGTTCGCGACGATCCGCGAGCCGGACGTCTTCGAGCAGCCGGCGGTTGATCGCGATCAGGTCACCGAGCAGCGCAACCACGATCAGCGCGCCGCCGATGCCGAGCAGGATCGTGGCGGCGATCAGGCTCTGCACATGGCCTGAGGCGCCGCCGGACTGGACAAACAACGCGACGAACCGCGCGACGAGTGCCGCGCCGGCAACGATGGACAGCGCCGCCGGGATCGCAAAGAAACGAAACGGGCGGTAGACGACGAACATCCGCGCGAGGTCGATGCCTGCTCGCACGACGTAGTCGCCGGTGCCGCGCGACAGACGCGAAGGCCGCTCGACGCGGTTGACGCCGATGGGGACCGACAGAATGCGCATGCCGCCCTGCCCCGCCTGCACGATCGTTTCCAGCGTGTAGGTGTAACGCGAGAACACGTTGAGTCGCAGCGCGGCCTCGCGGGAATAGGCGCGGAATCCGCTCGTCGCGTCGGCGACGTACACGCCGGCGAGACGTCGCACGACGCTCGATCCCACGCGCTGCAGCAGCTTCTTGGCGGCGGAGAACTCCGCGATCTCGGCGATCGGCCGCGCACCGATGACGACGTCCGCCCGGCCGGCGACGATCGGCTCCACGAGCCGGGCGATGTCGGCGCCGACGTATTGGTTGTCGCCATCGGTGTTGACGATGACGTCGGCACCGAGTGCCAGCGATGTCTCGATGCCGGCCATGAACGCCCGCGCGAGCCCGCGCCGCGCCGGCAAGCGGTTCGTGACGGCGCCGAGCGATTCCGCGACGCTCGCCGTGCGATCGGCGCTTCCGTCGTCGACGACGACCAAGGCGATTTCGCGGACGCCGGCTACGGTGGTCGGCAGGTCGGCGACCGTGGCGCCGAGTGTCTTCTCCTCGTCGAAGCAAGGGATCTGTACGACGAGTTTCATCCGGGCGCCCGTTCCGCCACGATGCAGATCCGGAAGCGAAACCAGCGACCAATCCCCGGCAGCGCCATCAGGACGCGGTCGACCGTGGAGAACAGCGGGTAGTCGGAGGGGAGCGTCCACTGCGCCTGCACCGCGAGACCCGCTCGCCGCAGCAATGCGTCGTAGGCCGCGGGCGCGCGTACCGCGACGTGACCTTCGATCTGCTTCAGCACGATGTCGCGGGCCTTCATCCATTCGACGTAATGCGTCGCGCAAGGCGTATAGATTGCCAGCCGCCCGCCGGGCGCGAGGACGCGTGCGACTTCGACCAGAACGGCGACCAGCGTAGGGTCGTCTACGTGTTCGACAAAATCGATCGCAGCCACCTTGTCGAACGTTGCATCAGCGAAGGACAGCCGGGACGCATCGCAAACGGCGAACGCGGCATTGTCGATGCCTTGCTTGCGCGCCGCGTGTTGCGCGACGCGGATGCCAGCGAGCGCGCGATCGATGCCGATCGCTTCGCGGACCTGCGCTGCGAGCTTCAACGTGTGCAGGCCGGCGGCGCAGCCGATCTCGAGCAGCCGGTCTCCGGCATTCGGCTCGAGCATGCGCAACACCTGCTGCCATCGGCGCGAACGCTTGGCCGCATTGTTCCTGAACCAGTGATCGCGATGCAATTCTCGCGCGAAATAGTCTGCGTCGTACGACTTGTCGCCAGACACCTCCGCCGCAGGCTCGGGACGGCCGGCGATCATCGTAGCGCGCGGATGCGGATCACGCCGACGCCCACGCGATCGCGGAAGTCGTTCGGCGCCAGGCCGCGCGGGTCGAAAGCATCGCTTCGAACGTCGATGCGCACGATGCGATCGCCCGCCGAGGGCCGGAATGGCAGCGTCACCGTCGAAACGCCCGGCGCCACGCCGGCGTGCCACGCCGCACGTCCATCGAATCCGACGGCGACGTGCGTACGCTCGCCGTGCGGAGCCCACGAGAACCACGTGAACTCCAGAGCGGTCGCATCCGCCAGCATCATGGCAGGGACCTCGAGCGACGCTGTTCCATCGGTCATGCGCAATGTGCCGAACGGGGTAGCCTCGGCGGGCCAGAAGCCGCGATCCGCGATTCGCCACGCGCGCGTGCCCCCGAATCCGGCGTAGGCGAGCCCTGCGTCGAGACCATCGACACGAAGCAGTGAGGCGCGAACGGTCTCCGTGCGAACGACACGCACCGGCGGTTTCACCGTAGGCGCGAGAAACGCCCGTTCATATTGCCACTTGGCAACGGGGTGCGTATGCGCGCCCTCCGGGGGCGAGTCGTCGCCGACGAGCAGCCACCCGGCGTCATCCGTCACGGACCTGGCCTCTATCCACCGTGCAACCGCTGTCCGATGCTCGGCGCGGTCCAGATCAACGACGATGACGCGCCGGCCACGCGCAATCGCCAGCACGCTACCGAGATTGCCGACCGGCAGGCTCGCGACGACGAGACCGTTCGGCATATCGCGGTCGACCGCGTCGATCAGCGCCGCGGCGCCGCGGTTCTCGCGCAGCGTCGTGAGCGGCGCGCCCGCGACCACCGACGCAGACGTCGCCGCCGCGACGATGGCGACTGACGCCGCTACCCGATACACCGGACGGCGCGCCACGCCGCGCACCGCGAATACCGCGAAGACGACGAGCATGGGGATGACGACGGGAACAAAC
This sequence comes from Betaproteobacteria bacterium, assembly GCA_039933815.1. GTDB lineage: Bacteria > Pseudomonadota > Gammaproteobacteria > Burkholderiales > Casimicrobiaceae > VBCG01. Next base: position 3,917 of record JBDTNI010000077.1, on the reverse strand, counting down.
CGTCGGATCGCCCACGGCTGATCGGGACTGACGAGCGGCGCATAGACGTACAACGCGCCGTACGCGAGCCCAGCCGCGGTGAGCGCGCGCTCGGCCAGCGCGACACTTGGCCTGGGCAAGCGCAGCGTGCCCAGCGTGGCGCCTGCGACGGCCAGCAGCAACAGCGGCCACGACGCGTACGTTGCGAGGTTGCGAAGCGTTTCCTCGCGATAGTCGCGCGTACCGTCCAGGCCGGTTCCGTTGTGAATCGTCGCGAACGGCGGCGCGAAGGGCCGCACCCAACGGCAATAGGCGGCGAGTACCACGACACCGACCGACGCGAGCAGCGCCACCCGGGACGAACCGAGCATTAGAACGCGGATGAGCCGCGTGTCGCGCACGAGCACTGCACCCGCGACAAGCGATGTCGCAAGCCCGACGGGCACGAGTAGTCCGTCAGCGTCGACCAGATAGCGGCGGTCGAAGGCCGCGTACCAGGCGAGCGACACCGCGGCTGCGAGCAGCAGAAGCAGGGTAAATCGCGCCCCTGCGCCGGGGTTTCCCGCCGCGGGTCGCAACGCCGAATGCGCGATGCGAACAAGGATGAGCACGGGTACCAGCAGCAGCATGTCGAGCCGTACCAGTATGGCGGCGATCACGACGGCCGCGACACACCCGTCGCGCCGGTATCCGCGACCGAAGAGCGCCATCGCCGTGAACAGCATAACCATCGCCAGCGGTTCGGACAGCGCGATACCGGCCACCCACAGCGAGGATGGTAGCGCCAGGAGCGCGAGCACCGCCGCGGTCGCCAGGATTTCACCCACGAGGCACCGCAGGATCGGCTGGAGCAGCCACGCGCCCAGCAGCACGACAGCCGCGTTCGCAGCGTGCAGTGCAGTCACGCCGCCGGCGGCGTACGCGATGGCCAACCATACGGGCCAGCCGAGCGGCAGCCACGCGCGGGAAACGATCGAATCACCGACGACCTTGCGGGGCACGCCGGTATAGCGATCGACCGCAGGGTCGACTGCAACCGCCTGCATCAGCGCGGCGTCCGCCGCGTCAACCGGACGCGTCGTCCGCGTTGCGCCGCCCGTGTCAGCCAGAAGGGCGGCGAATTCGGCGTAGACCTGCTGATCGCGTCCCTGTCCCCACGGCTCGTCCCGTCCACCGACCGCGACGGCGAGGAACACGAGTGCAGCCAGCGCGATCACGAGATCGGCGTTTCGCACGCGCACGGAGGCACGCGCGACCCGTTGCGCGACGATGTATGCGGCCAGCACAAGCCAGCCGATTCCTCCGAGCAAGGCTATGCGGAATCCGCCCAACTCCGCGAGCACGACGAAAAACGGCGTCAGCAGCGCTACGCCGAGCGCCAGCGCGACGATGCCCCGGTCGACCGTCAAGCGCAACGCACGGCGCCACCAAGGGCCACGCAGCGCGAATTGCCCGGCGACGAACGCGAGCCCGACGATCCCGCAGGCAAGCAGCGAACGCAGGATCATCACTCAGCCGCGCCAGCGCCTGATGCGCCGGTAGACGAATCGCGCGGGGCGCATCATCGACCAGCGCTTCCAGGCGTTGCTGCGGTCATACATCGTTCGAAGCGCATCGTTATCTGCCCGCAGCCGCTCGACCTCGCCGAACAGCAAGTGATTGCCGGACGGCTCGCCCGCGGGCGGCGGCGCACGCTGAAAGCACTCGAGCGCAGCAGACAGCGCGGCGCCCTGACGCGCCACGCACGTCCGCGTCGCCGCGTCGATCGCGGCGGCATCGGAATCGGCCGGCTTGAACAGCGTCAGCACAACCGAGCAAAACAGGAAGCCGTCGTGATAGACGACGAGGCTTGGGGATGTCGATCGCTTCTCGTCGAGCATCGGCAGCGATGTCGACGAATCGGGGAAATCGGCGAGATGGCGGCGCGTCTCGAACGTGGCGTCCGACTGCTCGATGACGAGCGGCTCATGGAGCACCAGCCCCGACGGCTGCACGATATACCGATCGATCAGTGCCGGCGTGAACAGCATCATTGCGTCGTCGAACCATGCCCGGTCGACCGGTCCATCGACGCGGAACTCGGTCGCGATCGAGGCCACCCCTCCGGGTCGCAGTATCCGCCCGATCTCGCGTGCCGCCGTCGCGACGCTGCCGAGTGAGCCCAGATGCTCGAACACTCCGTTGCTGAACGCCCCGTGGAACGTGTTCGACGGAAGATTGAGCGCGAGGGCGTCGGCATGCACCCCGATCACGTTGCCGGGCGGATAGTCGATCCCGGAATAGGGGGCGGGGTCGATGACCATGCCGGCCGGTGACGTATCCGACCAGGTAGTGTGGTCGAGATAACGATCGGCCGCCAGCACGACGGCGCCACGGCGCGCCAGTGCAAAGATCGTTGGCTCGACGCCCGCCCCGACGCCCGCGATCAAGCGACCCGGCAACGCGACCTGCTGTTGGTCGAGCGCGCGAAGCGCCATCGCGTATTGCCATTGCCGGGGATCCGGAACGTCGGAGGCGATTGCGGTTTCGGCGCGCGCCGCTTCGATCGAGCCGATTTCCTGCAGATACGGCGCGAGATCGGGCGCGCCGAAATCCTCCGCGTCGATGACTTTAGAAAGCGGCAGCGACATCGCGGGGTTTCGTGAGTGCGCCGAAGAATTCGGCGACCGTATGGCGCGCGCGATAGACGGCAAGCGATTGCCGCCCGAGTTGACGTCGCAACGCGGTCGAATCGCGGACTGCCGACAGGTGGCGCGCGAGGTCGTGCTCGAGGTCGTCGTCACCGCACACCAGCGCGGCGCCCTCGTCGTCGAAACCGGCGCCTCCAGTGGTGATCAGCGGCCGGCCGAGCGCGAGCGCGCGGACATACGAATGGCTCATCTGGATCCGCCGTTGTTCGCGAAAAGCGATGACGACATCGCTTGCCAGCAGCAACGCATCGTAGCGTGCCTCGTCGCCCTCCACGATCGTGACGAGCCGCTCCGGCTGTCGGCATGCGGCGAACTCATCGCGCATTCGCGCGAACAGTCCGTCGTCGAGCACGCGGCCCGCCAGCAGCAGCGTCAGCGCCGGTGCTCCATTGACCGACGGGTCGGCGTCGAGCCGGGCGACAACCCGCGCCACGGCGTCGAGATGCTTGCCGCCGACGACCGACCCCGCACAGCAGACGAGCACGTCGTGGCGTGCGACACCGAGCGCCCAGCGAATCCGCGACGCCATGCGCCGGGCGCCTGGCCGCGCACGCGGATCGAAGGGCATGGGCACGTACATCGCCCGCGTACGTATCTGCGAGTCCTCCAGCAACAGCGCCAGGACGCCGGGCGAGGAGGACGCGCGGCCGGCGAACGCCGGATGATGGCTGACAATCGTTCCGCGAAATTGCCGCAGCCATGTCGAGCGCGTGTTGCGGTCGATCTCCAGAAACACGGGGCCGGCGTGCGACGGATCCACGCTGGGATCGGAGAGCCACCGCCGCGCCAGCGCTTGCACCTCGGACGATTCACCGGCGAGATAGCGGTCGAACAGCAGGCGGTCGTCGTGTGACGCGGCCGCCTGCATCATCAGCCCTGGAATATATGAACCGGCGTCGTGCACGACGAGAACGTCTTCGGGCGCCGAACGCTCGGCGATTGCGTCGAACGCACGCACCAGACTGTCCGAAACGGCCAGGTTGAACAGTGCACCGCGAATTTCCGATCGGACATCGTCGAGCAGCGCGATCGGCAACAGCCGGAGCCCCGGTGTCATCTGCAATGCGCGGGATGCGCGACCGAGGATCAGTCCGTAGCGGGGTTGCCCGTCACGCATCAGCGCGTGGCAATAATCGGAGACGCCGCAAATGCCGAACTCGGTCGGGGCGACGATCGCCATACCCGAACGCGACCGCCAGCGGTCAAAGCTTCCGCGGGCGCCAGACAGCGCCTGCGCCAGTGTGGCCC
>JBDTNI010000076.1:0-7669 GCA_039933815.1 Betaproteobacteria bacterium | reverse complement strand
CGTCAGGAAATTCGCGAATTGCAGCAGTCGCTCGAGCTCACCGTGCTGTATGTGACGCACGACCAGGAGGAGGCGCTCGCCGTGTCCGACCAGGTGATCGTCATGGATCGCGGGCGCATTGCGCAGCAGGGGTCGCCGGCCGAACTGTACGAGGCGCCGGCGAGCCGTTTTCTGGCGGACTTCATCGGTGATGCCAATCTCGTCTCCGGCGAGCTCGTCCGCGACGACGGCGGCACGCGGTTCCGCGCGGGCGGTGTCGCGGCGCCGGTGCGCGCGGATCACGTCGCGTCCGGCCTGGCCACGCTTGCCGTGCGACCCCACCGGCTGCGGCTTACCGCAGCCGGCGAAGGCACGTTGCCGGCGAGATGCCTGCGCGCGGCGTATCTCGGCAGCCGCGTCGAGTACGTGCTCGACACGCCTTGGGGCGAGCTGCTCGTCTTCGACGCCGACGTCCGCCGGCCGCTGGCACGCGGCGCGGACGCCGGCGTGTTCCTGGGCATCGACGACGCGATCGTGCTACCGGGGTCCGCGTGACAGGATGTCGCCGACGCGTCGCGCGCCGGCATCGGTCGATGCAGCGCCCGCGCACGACGGCGCCGATCCAGCTCAGCGCAACGCGAGCACGCTGAAAACCGACACCGCGCGCGCAAACCCCTTCAGATTGAACGCGCCCACCTCCTCGGCAACGACGACATCCTCGATGCGCGCGAGCGTCCGCCGGTCGGTGAGGATCTGCCCGCCTTTCGCCTCCGCGCAAAGGCGCGCGACCAGGTTGGCGACGTTGCCGACTACCGCATAGGCGCGGCGACCCTCGAAGCCAACGGTGCCGAGCGTCGCGTAGCCGACGGCGATGCCCGCGCCGAGGTCGAGCTCGTAGCCGCGGCGATGCCACTCGGCGCGCAGCGCCGCGAACCGGTCGCGCAGCGTCAGGCCCATCAGCACCGCCTCGCGGGTGGCATCGGGCAACGGGATCGGGTCGTTGAACAGGATCATGATGCCGTCGCCTGCGAAGTGCTCGATCGTCCCCTGGTGCTTCATGATCAGTTCGCCGGCGAGCGCATGGTATTGCGACAGCATGTTCATCACTTCCTCCGGCTCGGCGGAGTCGGTGAATCGGGTGAAGCCGCGCAGGTCGAGGTAGACGACGGTGACTTCGCGCCGATGCGGCTTCAGCACTTCGTCCGCGCCGGCTGAAACGATGGCTTCGGCGAGCTGCGGGGAGAAGAACCCCTTCAGCCGGCCGAGCCGATCAAGCTCGTCGACCTGTTCTTCCACTTTCTGCTGCAGCGCTTCGTTCCAGGCTGCGATCTGCGCGCGCTGCGCCTCCACGGTGTCTTGCAAGGCCTTGATGCGCAGCATCGATGCCACCCGGGCCGCGAGCGACGCGTGATCGACCGGCTTGGTCAGGTATTCGTCGGCGCCCGCCTCGAGCCCCGCGATCACGTCTTGCGCGTCGGATTTCGCGGTGATGATGATGATCGGCGTGAATGGCACGTTGCGGTCCGACTTCAGTCGCCGGCAGACCTCGAGGCCGTCGACGCCCGGCATCATCACGTCGAGCAGGATCAGGTCCGGTGCGTCCGCCACCGCGCGGTCCAGCGCCGCCATGCCGTCTGCGGCGGTGACGATCTCGTAGCCATGACTCTCGAGGCGCGTCTTCAGGATGTCGACGTTGTTCGGGTTGTCGTCGACGACGAGGATGCGCGGCGGCTCGTGCATGGGGGAGTCAGCGCGCCAGCTGCTGCACTTTTGCCAGCAGTGCGCGGGGGCTGAAAGGCTTCGCGACGTAGTCGTCGCACCCGGCGGCTCGCGCCTTCTGCTCGTCGTCGGAAAGCGCGTGGCTGGTCACCGCGATGATCGGAGTTCCGGAAAGTGCGGGGATCGCCTTGATCCGTCGCGTCGCCTCGTAGCCGTCGAGCACGGGCAGCTGGATGTCCATGAGAATGATGTCGGGATGCTCGCGTTCGGCGCTCGCAATGCCTTCCTCGCCGTTGGTCGCCTCGAGCACCGTGTACCCCACGCTTTCGAAGAGATCGCGCAGGATCGTCCGGTTGTCCTCGGTGTCTTCAATGATCAGTATGCGCACGATCGGCCTCCTCTGTGCCGTCCGGACTGCTGCGGACCGGAAGAACGAATCCGAACGTCGAGCCCCTGCCAACTTCGGACTCGAGGTACATGCGACCGCCGTGCAGCTCGACGATGCGCCGCGCGATGGACAGGCCGAGCCCGCTGCCGCCCTTGCGGCGCGTGCTCGACGAGTCGACCTGCTGGAACTCCTCGAAGATGCTCTGCCGATGCGACTCCGGGATTCCCGGCCCGGTGTCGCGGACCACGATGTCGAACTTGCCGTCGGACGCGGTGGCTCCGATGTGGATCGTCCCGACGTCGGTGAACTTGATCGCGTTGCCGACGAGGTTCAGCAACACCTGCGTGAGTCGCTGTTCGTCGCCGTATCCGAGCGGCAGCGACTGCGGTACGTCGATCGTCACGCGGAGGTTCTTGGCCTGCGACAGCGACTCCGTCGCGCTGACGACGGATTCCACGATGCCCGACAGCGAGTAATCGGACATCTGCAGCGTGAACTGGCCGGCCTCGATCTTCGACAGGTCCAGGACGTTGTTGATGAGCCCGAGCAGATGCTTGGCGTTCGCCTGGACGCGCGCGACAGGATTGCGCGCCTTCTCCGGCAGGTTGCCGTACAAGCCGTCGTGCAGCATCTCCGAGTAGCCGATCAGCGCGTTCAGCGGCGTGCGAAGCTCGTGGCTCATGTTGGCGAGGAACGCGCTCTTCGCGCGGCTCGCTTCGTCGGCCCGGTCGCGCAGGATCGCCAGCCGGTCCACCATCTGCGCAAGCTCGCTTTCGCGCCTATGCAGCTGGATGCTGCGCTGGCGAAACACCTCGACCGCGCGTGCCATCGACCCGACCTCGTCGCGGGACTCGATCGCGGGGATTGCGATGTCGTGGTCGCCGGCGGCGAGGCTCGACATCACGCTGGTCATCTGCGACAACGGACGCGAGATCGCGCGGCCGATGAACCACGTCGCGACGATGGCGACGATGACGCCGGCGAGCGTCGCGAGTCCGAGCGCGTTCATCGCCCGATTGACCGAAATGGCGGTCTGCTGCTGCTTGTCCTTGGCCGACTTGATCGTCACCGTCGCGAGCTGGTCGAGGTACTCCTCGAGCTGCTGGTGGTGGGCGATCAGCGTGCTGACGAGCGTCGGATTGAGCGTCGTCGTCTGCGCGATCTTCGTCGCGACCACCTTGTAGATCGTCAGGAACTCCGCGACGTCGTGCAGCAGGTCCGCGTCGAGCGAATAGGAATTGGCTTCGAGGCTTTGCAGCATCGCCTCCGCCTGATCGAACCGCTGGCCGAGCGATTCCCGCAGCGACTTCAGGCTCTCCGGATCCTGCTCCAGACGCATCATGTCGAGATGGCGCAGGACGTCGGAGTGGATCCCGGCGACCATGATCGTCAGGCGGCTGGTCGTGGTCGCCGCATCGAACGCGCCTCCGACGACTTCCCGAAAGGCGGCACCCTGCTCGCGCAGCACGACGATGGAAGCCACCGATCCGGCGATGAACAGCACGAGGACGACAAACGGTGCCACGAACACCTTAACGTTGATGGAGAGGCGGCTCAGCACGGCCTGGCTCGGCAAGCCCGCAGCGCGTTCAGCGTGGGATCCACCCACACGTCTTCCACGGGGAGCGGCGTTTGCGGTGGCGGCGCTGCGCTAGAATCGTGGCGTCGTGAATGACCGGAGGTTGGAAATGCGTCGAGCTTTGCTTTTGGCAGCCGTTCTTTTTGCATTCGTCGCTTCCGCAAGGGCCGAGACCGAAATCGTGATCCTGACCGGTGGCACGAGCGGAGTCTACTACCCGATGGGGATCGCGATGGGGCACATCTACGAGCGCGCAATCCCCAATGCGAAGGTGACCGTTCAGTCGACGCAGGCGTCGGTCGAGAATTTCAACCTGTTGCAGCAGCGCCGAGGCACATTGGCGTTCGGCCAGGGGGATGTCATGTCCGACGCAGTCAAGGGTAACGTCGAGGCGGGCTTCCCGAGCTCGCGCGACCGGCTGCGAATGGTCGCGGCGATCTACCCGAACTACCTGCATCTGGTTGCGCTGAAGAGCGCGCATATCAACTCGCTGGCCGATCTCAAGGGAAAGCGGGTTTCGGTCGGGGCCGCTCGCAGCGGCAACGAGCTGAACGCGCGCGCGCTGCTGGGCGCCGCCGGAATGAGCTACGCCGACTTGAAGCGCGTCGATTACAGCGCGTACACCGAGGCCGTCGTGCTGATGAAAGACAACCAGCTCGACGCCGCGCTGATATCGGCGGGATTGGGCGTCGCTGCCGTGCGCGACCTCGCCTCCGCGATCCCGATCGACATCGTTCCGATACCGGCCGACCTGATAGCCAAGACGCAGGGCGCCTTCACGCCGATCACCATTCCGGCCAACACGTATGCGGGGCAGGGCGCCGACGTGCACACGGCGGCGCTCAACAATTTCCTCGTGACGCACAGCGAGGTCCCTGAGGCGCTCGTCTATGAGTTGCTGAAGCAGTTCTATGCGCATCTGCCCGAGATCCAGGCGTCCAGCCTCGCCGCGCGGTCGGTCACCCGGGAAAAAGCACTGGTCAGCCGGCCGATTGCGCTGCACCCGGGCGCTGCCCGGTACTTCCAGGAAGCCGGGCTGCTGAAGTAACGTCCTGGATGAACAGCGCCGCAGTCGTCATCGCCGATGGACATCTGCGTTGCAGCCGTGCTATCGGCGACGGTGCTCGCTCGGCTCCCCGGTCACGTGACGCTCGCGTGGGAGCACACGGTCGAGAAAGTGCGCTGGGAAGAGGACTACGTTGCGCGCGACGGCGCGCTGGAGCTCATCGAGGCACGTATCCGGGGCACCGGCGCCGGCATGGAAATGCCTGCGGAGGCCGAGCTCGTCGACGGCGCGTGGCGCTATCGGCCCCGCCTGCCGCCGTTGCCCAAGGTTTACCTGCGAAACATCGAGCTCCCGCTCGGCTACGACCTGTGCTGGAACGGCACATGCAAGCGAATGCGGACGCTGATCGGTTCGCGGGACGACATGCTCGTCCTCGTACCGTGTGCAGCGTCGCCGGGGCCGTGACAAGGATTTCCCGGGACGCGTCGCGCGTTTTTTCGGGGATGTGAATTCGTGGCTGGCACGCTGATGCGCAGGAGCCTCGCCGTGCTCGCGCTGGCCGTCGGCGCGCTGTTGTGCGGCCCGCTGCTCACGCTCGCATTCGGCAACGTGTCCGTCCGCGGGGACTGGCGCACGGCGACGCATCGATCGGCCGGCATAGCCCCGGATGCCCGCACGCATCGCGAGGCGATCGTCCAGGTGTATGCCAGCCGCACGTTCGGATGGCGGGGCGCGTTCGCCGTGCACACGTGGCTGGCCGCGAAACCGGCCAACGCGGACCGCTACACGCGCTACGAAGTGATCGGCTGGCGGCTGTACGGGGGCGGGTCCGGATTGTCCATCTCCGACGACGAAGCGCCCGACGCCGAGTGGTATGGCGCGACGCCGTCGTTGATCGGCGATCTGCGGGGCTCCGCCGCCGAGCCCGTGATCGGGCAACTCCCGCAGGCTGCGGCCAGCTATCCGTACGCGCGCATCTATCGGGCGTGGCCGGGGCCGAACAGCAATACGTTCACGGCGCACCTCGGTCGCGCGATCCCCGAGTTGCGGCTCGATCTTCCGTCGCTCGCGATTGGCAAGGACTACCTGCCCCTCGATCGGCCCGTGGCGCCCGCGCCGAGCGGCACGGGCTATCAGTTCTCGCTCGGCGGCGTCGTGGGCGCGACGGTCGCGCGCGTCGAGGGTATAGAGCTGAACCTGTTCGGGCTCGTGACGGGCGTCGACTTCATGCGCCCGGCGTTGAAGTTTCCCGGAGTCGGCAGCATTCCGCCGGGCGGATTGGGCTGACGGACTTCAGCGCGCGTCGACGGTGTCGTGCCGGACGCCGCGGCGGGCCTCGTCCTTGACGCGGCGCACGGTTGCCTCGGCCACCTGGCATTCGTCTCCGGCGAACGTCGACACCAGCGCATCGATGAAGACCCGGGTGCGCGCCGGCAGCAGCCGGCGACCCTGGAACACGGCCCACGCGCTGACCGGCGGCGACCGCCATTCGGGCAACAGCGCGACCAGCTCGCCGCGCGCAAGGTACGGCGACGCAGCGTGGTCCGAGACGATGGCGATGCCCGCGCCGTACAGCGCCATCCGCATCAGCATGTCGGGCGCATTGACGGTCGCGCGCGCCGGCGGCGTGCCCGACCACTGCTCGTCGCCGCGCGTCAACGTCCAGGGCATCGCGTCGCCGTTGCGTCCGAGGACATGCAGCGCGTCGTGGCTCATCAGCGCGGCGGGACCGGTGGGCGTGCCGCGTCGGGCGAGGTAAGCGGGCGCGGCATAGAGGCCGCGCCCGAACACCGCGATCCTGCGCGCGACGAGGGACGCATCGTCGCGCAACTCGCCCATCCGGATCGCGACGTCGAAGTTCTCGCCGACGAGATCGACGAATCGCGCTGAAAGATCGAGCTCGAGGGTGATCGACGGATGGTCGACGACGAAAGCCGTCAGCATCGGCGCAAGGATGTTGTTGGCGACATCCGCGGGCATCGACACGCGAAGCCGTCCGCTCGGCTGGACCTGGCGGTTCTGCGCCAGCGCTTCGGCGGCGGACACGTCGTCGGCCACGTGCTGCGCGTGAAGCAGAACCGCGCGCCCGAAGTCCGTGACGACGAGCTTGCGCGTCGTCCGGAGCAAAAGGCGCTCGCCGAGCGCGGCCTCCAGTGCCGCGACGCGTCGCGACACCGACGACTTCGGCAGCCCGAGCCGCTCCGCGGCGCGCGAGAAGCTGTTTTCGTCGACAACGCGGGCGAAGACTACGAGGTCCGACGCGTCTGGCGCGCCGCATCGTCGACCGGCTCCGCGCCGACCATCCCGAGGCCGCGCTGACCGTGCTCGCCCTCGGCGTGACGCCACATCCGGTGCTCGACGAGGCGGTGCTGGGAGCACTGTTCACGCCCGCGGGCGAACGGACGCCGGAACAGGCGGCACGCGTGGCGCTCGACGACGCGCTGATCGCCGAGCTCAAGGCCGCCGACGCGATCGTGCTCGGCGTGCCGATGTACAACTTCGGCGTGCCGGCGTCGCTCAAGAACTGGATCGACGCGGTGTCGCGGGCGGGCGTCACGTTCCGCTACTCGGAAAAGGGGCCCGAGGGCCTCGTCACCGGGAAGCGGGTATTCGTCGCGTTGACGCGCGGCGGCAATTACCGCGACACGTCCGCCGACACGCAGGTACCCTATCTAAAAACCGTGCTGGGGTTCCTGGGGCTCACCGACGTGCAGTTCGTCTACGCGGAAGGGCTGGCGCTCGGCGCCGAATCGGAACGCGCGGCGCTGACCGCGGCCTACGAGGCCATCGACGAGGCCGTCGCCGCGTGACGCGGCTGCGCATCGGTCATCATGGGTGAAACGTGCGGCAGCCACACACTCGTACAAGCAATGGAGAATGCAATGACGACGATCACCGGCACCCCTTGCTCAACCGTTGCACATCCGCGCGCCGTCGAACGCGTCGTCGCGGGTCAGGCGACCTCCGACGGCGCGGGCGTCAAGCTGACGCGCGTGCT
>JBDTNI010000075.1:0-7674 GCA_039933815.1 Betaproteobacteria bacterium | reverse complement strand
TCAGCCGCTACAGCGGCGCGTCGCCGGACGCCGCGCCGCTGCACGAACTCGGCAGCGGCCAATGGGAGACGGCCAAGCGCAAAGCCGCCGCGCAGGCGCACGACACGGCTGCCGAACTCCTCAATCTGTACGCGCAGCGCGCTGCGCGCGTCGGCCACGCGTTCACGTTCAAGCTGCACGACTACGAAGCCTTCGCCGAGGGCTTCGGATTCGAGGAGACCCCCGATCAGCAGGCGGCGATCGACGCGGTCATCGCCGACTTGTCGGCCGGCCGGCCGATGGATCGCCTCGTCTGCGGCGACGTCGGGTTCGGCAAGACGGAGGTAGCGCTGCGCGCGGCGTTCATCGCGCTGGCCGATGGCAAGCAGGTGGCGCTGCTGGTGCCGACGACGCTGCTCGCGGAGCAGCACTTCCAGGTGTTTTCCGATCGTTTCGCCGACTGGCCGGTCAAGCTCGCCGAGCTGTCGCGGTTTCGTTCGACAAAGGAGGTCAAGGCCGCCCTCGAGGGACTCGCCGACGGGCGCATCGACCTCGTTATCGGCACGCACAAGCTGCTGCAGTCCGACGTCGCGTTCAAGAACCTCGGGCTCGTGATCATCGACGAGGAACACCGGTTCGGCGTGCGGCAGAAGGAGCGTCTGAAGCGGCTGCGCGCAGAGGTCGACGTGCTGACGCTGACGGCTACGCCGATCCCGCGCACGCTGGCGATGTCGCTCGAGGGCATCCGCGATTTCTCGGTGATCGCCACTGCGCCGCAGCGACGGCTCGCCATCAAGACGTTCGTCGCGCCGTTCTCGACGGGCGTCGTCCGCGAAGCGGCGCTGCGCGAGCTGAAGCGCGGGGGCCAGATCTACTTCCTGCACAACGACATCGACACGATTCGCACGACGCAGGAACGGCTGGCCGCGCTCCTGCCGGAAGCGCGCATTGCCGTCGCGCACGGACAGATGGGCGAGCGCGACCTCGAGCACGTGATGCGCGATTTCTACGCCCAGCGCGTGAACCTGCTCGTGTGCTCGACGATCATCGAGACCGGCATCGACGTGCCGACGGCCAACACGATCATCATCGATCGCGCCGACCGGTTCGGCCTCGCGCAGTTGCACCAGCTTCGCGGCCGCGTCGGCCGCTCGCATCACCAGGCGTACGCATACCTGCTGACGCCGCCGGACGAGGCAGTGAGCGCGCAGGCGAAGAAGCGCCTCGAGGCGATCCAGATGATGGAGGATCTCGGCTCGGGGTTCTTCCTCGCGATGCACGACCTCGAGATCCGCGGCGCCGGCGAAGTGCTCGGCGACGAGCAATCCGGCGAAATGCAGCAGATCGGCTTCCAGCTCTACGCCGACATGCTGAAGGCCGCCGTTTCCGCCTTGAGATCGGGCCGGGAGCCGGACCTGACGCAGCCGCTCGGCGTCACCACCGAGATCAACCTGCACGCGGCCGCCCGCCTCCCGCAGGATTACTGCAGCGACGTCCACGAGCGGCTCGTGCTGTACAAACGGCTTGCCAGCGTCGAGTCGATCGACGAACTCGATTCGCTGCGCGAGGAGCTTGTTGACCGTTTCGGGCCGACGCCCGAGCCCGCACAGGCGCTGATCGCCTGCCACCGGCTGCGAATCACTGCAAAACCGCTTGGCGTCACCAAGATCGACGCCGGCCCCGAGCGCACGACACTGCAATTCGTGAAGGCGCCGCCGTTCGATGCCGGCAAGCTGATCGCGCTCGTTCAGAAGGACGGTCGGGTTCGCTTCTCCGGTCCGGATCGCGTCAGGGTCGACCGCGCCGCGCCGACGCTTGCCGAGCGCGTGACGCTGGTGCGCGAATTCCTCGGCCGCCTCGCCTGACCCGGCTCATCGCAACCGGCCCGGCGCCACCGTCATGACCGTCGAGCTACCGGCCCAGATGCGCGTGTTCGTCCGCGACTGGCTGTCGGCCAACCACATCGTGCTCACGAGCGACGACGGCTGTGTCGTGATCGACTCGGGCTACGGCAAGCACGTGCCGCTGACGCTCGCGCTCATCGCGTCGCAATCGGGGCTCGACGGCCGTCCGCTCGCCACGCTCGTCAACACCCATTGCCATTCGGACCATGTCGGCGGCAATGCCGCGCTGCGGCGCGCCTATGCATGCACGATCGCCGTACCCGCCGGCGAGGCGGCGCTCATCGAAGCGTGGGACGAGGAGGCGCTGCTGTTCGGCCACGCGGACCAGCACGTCGAACGTTTCGACGTCGACCGCACGCTCTTCTCCGGCGACACTTATCGTTGGGGCGACCTCGAATGGCGGGCGCTTGCGGCCCCGGGACACGCGATGGGAGCGCTCGTTTTCTTCAACGACGAGCACGGAATCCTCGTCTCCGGCGACGCGCTGTGGCAGAACGGATACGGCATCGTGATGCCGCCCGAAGTCGATCCGGCGGCGCTTCCCGCTGCGCGGGCGACGCTCGAGATGATCGCGGGGTTGCGTCCGCGCTGCGTGATCCCCGGACATGGCGAACCGTTCAGCGACGTCGACGCGGCGCTCGAGCGCGCGTTTCGGCGGACGACGGCATTCGAAGCCGACCCGCTGCGCATGGCGCGGCACCTGCTGAAGGCGCTGTTGATGTTCACGTTGCTCGATCGCGAACGGCTGGCGCTCGCGGCGCTACCCGCCTACCTGGAAAGTGTCGGCATCTACCACGATTTCAACCGCCGGTTCTTCCGGCTCCCGCCCGACGCGCTGGCGGCGAAGCTCGTCGGCGACCTCGAGAAGGTCGGCGCCGCGCGATGCGCGGACGGCTGGCTGATCCCCGGCCGCTGAGCCGCCGAAGCGTCAGGACATCTCGCGATAGGCCTCGACCGGAATGACGAGCTGGATGTCGTCGCCGGGATTCAGAAACTTGATGCCCTCGGTCATGCCCCACTCGGACCGCTTGATCGTTGTCGTCGCTTCGGCCGCGCACATCGGCTTCTTGTTGAACGGTTGCTCGCCGCACTTGAAGTTCGCGACCTTGAGTGTGACCGGTTTGGTGATGCCGAGCATCGTCAATTCGCCCTCCGCGCCCACCAGCGCATCGCCGTCGAAGCTCAGGTTCGTCGACTTGAACGTCATCGCCGGATACTTTTCGACGTTGAAAAATTTCTCCCCTTTCACGATGGCGTCGAGCCGCTCGCTGTGGGTTCTGCTCGATGTCGCATCGATCGATACGTCGATCGATCCCTTCTTCGCCGCGCGGTCCAGCACGATCTTGCCGGTAGCCTTCCCGAAGTTGCCATGCTGCTGCGAGAAACCGATGTGGGTCGCGACCCATTGCGGCTGCGAATGCACGGGGTCGATAACGTACGTTTCCTGCGCAATGGCCGGCAATGCGACAAGCGTGACGGCGGCTAGCGCGATTCGGATGTTCACGGAGAGCTCCTTTTTCGGTTTGTGATCGGACACATCGGTGGGACGATATCGGTGGGCGGTAAACAGGCTCGGTTCATCACCTATTCCGATCGGCCGTCAACGCGCCGGCGGCAGCACGATGTGAAGCCGCACTCGCACGTCGTCGGCGACCGTGCCGGTGTCCGCCCACTCGCCCTCGCCGATCTTGTACTCGAGCCGTTTCAGCGATACGGACCCGTCGGCCAGCCGGTTGCCCGATGCGTCCGTCTTGACGACGATCGGCACGACGACGTCCCGTGTGATTCCTTTCAACGCGAGCGTGCCGGCGACCTCGAAACGGTCGCCGCCGAGGCTTCTGAACGACGTCGACGCGAAGTGCGCGACCGGGAATTTCGCCGTGTTGAACCACAGCGGGCCCTTCGCTTCGGCCTCGGACTCGCCGCTCGCGAGATCGAGACTGGCGAGATCCACGTCGACGACCGCCTTCGCCTGCGCAAGGGCCGCGGGCTGGAAGACGATATCCGCTTTCCACGCCTTGAATCTGCCGTCGAAATTGACGCCCATCTGCTTCATCGTGAACGCGATTTCACTCTTTCCGGGCCCGACGGTCTCCGCGCGCACGGCGCCCGCCGCCAACAGGATAAGGCAGAGCAGTGTCGTGCGCTTCTGATCGATCATCGCGGTGCAGTCCGGTTGGCCTTGAAGGGAAGCATGCGGGCGAGCACCGTATCGCGGTCAACGAATCGGTGCTTCAGCGCCGCGGCGACATGGAGCACGGCAAGCGTCGCAAGCGCGACATTCAATCCGACGTGCGCGACGCGCAGCACGTCGCCCAGTGCCTTGTCCTTTGGCACGAGGTCAGGGAGCGGGAACGCTTCGAGCCATACGACCTGCACGCCGGCCGCGGAACTGTACAGGTACCCGGATAGCGGCACCGCGAACAGCAGCAGATAGAGCATCCGATGGGACCAGGCGCTCGCGCGCTGCTGCCATGGGGGCACCGGCGCGGGCGGCAGATGCGTCGCACGCCACCCCAGGCGGACGGATGTCAGCGCGAACACGCTGACACCGATCGACTTGTGCCACAGGTACCAGTGCAGCTTGCGCGGGGAGATCGGCAGCGCCACCATCGACAGGCCCAGCGTCAGGTTCGCGAGGATCAAAAACGCAATGATCCAGTGCAGCGCGATGGCCACACCGTCGTAGCGTTGCGTCACCGGTGCAGGCTCCGTCATGGGAGCCGACGCAGTGCCGTGCGGTTCCGGTCGCACATCCGTCGATAACACGCGGCGCGGCGCAGGTATTCCGCCGCACGGGCGCGGTTCATGCGGCGCGTGCGATTTCGGCCGCGAACGTCCGCACACCGTCGAGCAGCATCTGGACGGCGAGGGCCGTCAGCACGAGTCCCATCAGCCGCTCGACGGCGACCATTCCGCGCTCCCCGAGCACGCGCTGCAGCCGGTACGACGCCACGAGGACGACCGTGGCGACGGTCATCGCCACCGTCAGCGCGACGATCCACGCGACCTGCTGCGAAGGATTGCGCGACACCATCAGCATGACCGTGGCCAGTGCCGAAGGGCCAGCGATGGACGGGATGGCCAGCGGGACGATGAACGGCTCTGCACCGGGCGGATCGCCGAAGAGTCCGTCGGGATGCCGGAACACCATCCGCAGCGCGATGAGGAACAGGATGATCCCGCCCGCGATCGTCAGCGACTCCTCGGACAGCTGCAGCCACCGCAGGAACGTCTGACCGCCGAACATGAACGCGAGGAGGATCGCGTAGGCGATGATGCACTCGCGCAGCACGACGCGCGAGCGTCGCGCCGGCGACACATTCGATAGCGCGGCCACGACGATCGGAACGTTGCCGAACGGATCGATGACCAGCAGCAGAAGTACAGCGGCGGAGAAAACTTCGGGCAGGGGCATGTGCTGATTCCTAGCCGCCGCGGGCGACGCCTTCGCGGCGGGGATCCGCGCCGCCGCGCAAACCGCGTTGCGTACGAACGATCGCCTGCACGCCACTCGTAGCCTCGCCCACGCTTACGACGTGCCCGAGCGCGCGCAGCCTTGGCGCCAGCGCCTCGACCTCCGTGCCCTGCTCGAGCTCCGTGGGTCCGTTGCGGCTGCCGAAATTGGGGAGCGCCGTCGCAGCCTGCACATCCAGCCGCCAGTCGATGATCGCCAGCAGCGTCTTCACGACGTATTCGACGATCGCGCTTCCGCCAGGCGAGCCCGTCACGATGGCGACGCGGCCCTGCGCGTCGTATGCGATTGTCGGCGCCATCGTCGATCGCGGCCGCTTGCCGGGCTCGACACGATTGGCCACCGGCTTGCCGTTCTCGTCCGGCACGAACGAGAAGTCCGTCAGCTCGTTGTTGAGCAGGAATCCGCCGTCGGTCATCAGCCGGCTGCCGAACCCGTCCTCGATGGTCGTCGTCATCGACACCGCGTTGCCGGCGCCGTCGACGATGGCGATCTGCGACGTCGACGGAAACTCCGCGGCGGCGTCGCGCCCGTAGGCGACGGCGGCCGCGCGCGCGGTGCGCCGCCCCGGATCTCCCGGCGCCGCGACGCCGACGCTGCCGGTCGTCGTAATGAGCAGCGACCGCTCGCGCAGGTACTGCTCGTCGAGCAACCCCGACGGCACGTCGAAAAACGCCGGGTCCGCCACATAGACACTGCGATCGGCGTATGCCAGTCGCTCGGCTTCGCTGACGAAATGAACGCTCCAGAACGACGCCGGGCCCATCGACGCGACGTCGTACGGCTCCAGCATCCGCAGCACCTGCAGCACGGCGATGCCGCCGGATGACGGGGGCGGCACGCCGCACACGCGGTAGGTCCGGTACCGCCCGCAGACCGGATCGCGGACGCGAATGTCGTAGCGCGACAGGTCCGCCTGCACGAGATCGCCGGGGTTCCGCGGGGCTTCGCGAACCGTGCGGACAATGTCGTGCGCGAGCGGGCCTTCGTAGAACCCGCGCGAACGCTGCGCGGCGAGCAGCCGCAACGTTCGTCCATAGGCGGGGTTGCGCAAGAGCGCCCCGGCCGCGCGCGGCTTCCCCTCGGCGGTCAGGAAATAATCGCGTGCGCGCCGTTGCGGCCACGCCGCTTCCGCCGTGATCAGCGCGTGCAGCCGGGGAGACACGGCGAAGCCGGCATCCGCGAGCGCGATCGCCGGCGCGAACAGCCGTTTCCACGGCAGCCGCCCGTGGCGACGATGCACGCTGTCGAGCAGCTTGACGGTGCCGGGCACGCCGACCGATCGGCCGCCGATGACGGCGTCGCGAAACGCGAGCGGCTTGCCGGCCGCGTCGAGGAAGCGATCCGGCCGGGCGGCTGCCGGTGCCGTTTCACGGCCGTCGTAGACGATGGCGCGGTTCGCGGCCGCGTCGTGATAAAGCAGAAATGCGCCGCCGCCCAACCCCGACGACTGCGGCTCGACCAGACCGAGGACGAGCTGTACGGCGATGGCGGCATCGATCGCATTGCCGCCTTCACGCAGGATTTCGTAGCCCGCCCGTGTCGCCATCGGGTTGGCGGTTGCCACCATGAAATGCCGGGCCGCCGCCGGGGCCTTATCCATCCATCCCGATGCCGGTTCGGGTGCCGGTTGCGGCTGCGGCCACGCGGGCGACGCCGTCAGCAGCAGAAGCGCTGCGAGCGCGACCCCGACTCGGCGGGGCACGCAGTCGATCGTCGACGAACCGCCGCGCCGCGTCAGATCTCGGGACGCGCGGGCGCCGGATCGTGGTCGCTGATCTGCGCGCGATCCTTCAGCGATGACGCGCCCGCCGTATGCGCGCAATGCGCCGAGCAGAAGTAACGGCCGCTGACCTCCATCCCGTGACCGACGATCCGGACTCCACAGTGCTCGCACGCGGGCGCGACGGTGAAGATCGCGCACTCGAACGAATCGAACGTGTGGGTGACACCCCCGATCGTCAGCGTGAAGCACTTGTCGTAGTCGTTGCCGCAGCATTCGCACCGTGCCATCAAAGAGCTCCTGTGGGTCGTCCGCGCGGACGCCGGCGTCGCGGCGTGCGCACATTCATCATACGCGCGCGGCAGCCGAGAAAAAGGCAGCGCGGCGCTGCCTTTCTCAAGGCGACCAGGTCCCGGTCGTCACCCGGACGCGGCTTCGCTATTTGCCGGGCGGTGCGGGCGGAGTCGACTGCGTCGCCGGCCCTGCCGGCGCAGCCGTTGCCGGCGTCGCGGCAGGCGGCGCCGAAACCGCGGACGTCGAGGACGACGACGTCGCGGCAGGCGGTGCCGGAACGGCTGGCGCCGAGGACGACG